>NZ_RZTE01000002.1:78984-83230 GCF_003997415.1 Mesorhizobium sp. M7A.F.Ca.MR.245.00.0.0
GGAATCCGGCTCGAAGGGATCGCGGTAGGAGGCGCCACCGGAGGCGCCGGTAGCCGGGCCGGCAGCCTGCACGCCGCCGTCGCCTTTCTGGCTGACATTCTGCATGACGCCGGTATCCGCGGCGATTTCCGAAAGCACCGCGTAGGGGTCGGCGAAGAGATGATCGTCGGAGCGTTCCGCCTGCTGCGGCTCCTGCTTGTCCTGCTTGTGGTCCGACGCGCCCGCGCCGGCATTGCCGTTCTGTCCGGCTTTGCTGGTCGCCTCTTGCGGATCGTCGGCCGTCAGCCCCATGGCGCGCGGACCGTCGCCGAGATCCTCCAAGCCCTTGCGGCTCGAATTGCGGTCGACCAGCTTGACCGGGTTGAAGTAGCTGGCGACGGCTGCCTTGGTCTGCTCGTTGGCGGCGTTGATCAGCCACATGACCAGGAAGAAGCACATCATGGCCGTCATGAAGTCGGCGAAGGCGATCTTCCAGACGCCGCCATGGTGGGCCTCGTCATGGTCGTCATGGCTGCGCCGCACGATGATGATCTCGTGGCGGCCGTGGTCGGCGTCTGCGACGCTCATGCCAGGACCTCCGAGAGGACCGTCGACCATTCGGCCATGCGCGTCTCGAACACTGCTTCGTCGATGGCGACGGTCAGGTCGAAACCTGGCGCCTCGACAAAATCGAGATTGGCGGCGCGGGGTCCGAGCGACGCCTTCAGTGTTTCGAACATCGAGAGCGGGCCGCGCACGACGATGCGCACCGCTTCGGCATCGCCGACCGCTTCGCGGATGGCGCCGGCCAATGCCTCGATCGAACGTTTCTGCAGATCGTCGCTGACGATGCCGCCGATGATGCGGGCGACCGTGGCGGCGACAAGTCCGGTGACGCGCGCCTCCATGGCATCGATGCGCAACGAGACCGCCTTGCCGACATCGTCGCCGAGGCTTTCGAGAAATATCCTTGCTTCCTCGGCATTGGCCTGGCGTTCGGCTTCGAGCGCGGCGTCATGTGCAGCCGACAGGCGGACCTGCAGCGCTGCCTCCGCCTGGGCGACCGCCTCGGCGATCAGCGTGCCGATATCGGCCTGCGGCGCCGGCGTCTCGGGCTTGTGTTCGGGATCGATTGCTGCCCGGGACTGGCCGGCACGTTGCGCGCGCGTCCCGAAATCAGGCAGAAGGTCGAAGAGGGCTACGGAGGGCATGGTTTACACCGCCACTTCCTGGGCGGCCCATTTGCGCAGGATCTGCGCGGTGCGCTCCTCGTTGAGATCGACCATCCTGGCAAGCCTGTCCTGCGGCGCCGGCCGGATCTTCTGGCGAAGATCGTCGAGCGGCGTGGGGCCTGGGCGTGTGCCTGGCAAGGTCCCAATCGCGGCACTGTCGGTGGCCGCCATTGCCTCCGGCGTCGGCAGCGAGCGCTGGACGTCGTCGAAGCTGGGACCTGCCAGGGCCGGAGTAGCCTTTGCCGTCAGCGCCGCGGCCATCGGCCTCAGGCCGAAGAAGGCGACCAGGAACACCACGACGATGAAGGCACCGGCATTGATCATCGTGCCGGCATGCTGGCCGATCGAATCGAGCATTCCCGCCTGCGGGATCGCCTCGCCATCCAGGCCGTCGATGAACTCGACCGCCGAGACGTCGATGATGTCGCCGCGCTTTTCGTCAAGGCCGGTAGCGGACGTGACCATCTTCTGGATCTCGGCAACGCGCTTGGCGATCTGCTCCGGCGTGGCGTCCTTGCCGAGGATGGCCGTCAGCCGTTGCTGATTGACGACCACGGCAATCGACATCTTGGTGACGGTGTAGCCGTTTGAGACCGTGGCGATCTTCTTGGAATTGATCTCGTAGTTGGTGATCTCTTCCCTGCGGTCGTTCTGCGAGGAGGATTGCGGACCATCGGTGGCGGTTGCCTGGGTCTCGGGCAGGTTCTGCTCGACGCTGGCCGGAGTGGAAGCCTGCTTCTGGTTGTTGTTCTCGTTGGCCCGCACCGACTGCACCGAGCGTTCGACGCGGGAATTCGGATCGAAGATGGTCTCTTCCGTCTGGCGGGTGTCGGTGTTGACCTCGGCCTTGACGCTGGCGCGGAAATTGTCGGGGCCGAGATAGGCCGTCAGCGCACGGCGGATGTTGTCTCCGATCTGCGCCTCCACGGTCTGCTCGACGCCGAGCGTGCGGGCGGCGCTGGTGTTGGAAGGATCGTCGCCGGCGGCCAGCAGATTGCCGCTGGAATCGAGAACAGTCACCTTGTCTGCCGACAGGCCGGGAACGGCGGCGGCGACGAGATGGCGGATCGACATGGCGCTCTTCTCGGCGTCGATGCCGGCGTAGCGGATGACCACGGAGGCCGAGGGCTGCTGCTCGTCGCGGCGGAAATTGGCCCGTTCGGACATGACGATGTGGACCCGCGCAGCCTTGATGCCCGATATGGACTGGATGGTGCGGGCGATCTCGCCTTCCAGCGCGCGCACGCGGGTGATCTGCTGCATGAAGGAGGTAAGGCCGAGCGAGCCGACATTGTCGAACAATTCGTAGCCGGCATTGGCGCTGGTCGGCAGACCCTTTTCGGCAAGCAGCATGCGGGCCTGAGCGGTGGTGCCGGCCGGCACCAGAACCGAGGTTCCATCGGCGCCGACATCGAAGCCGATGCCGGCTTCGCCCAGCACCAGGCCGATCTGGTTCACGTCGGCGCGGTCTAGTCCCACATAGAGTGTGTCATAGGCGGGGCGGTTGAGATAGACCGAGGCGATGCCGATGACGCCCATCACCAGAACGGCGATGCCCGCCAGCATGGCGAGGCGCTTCACGCCAAACCCGCGGAGATTCGAGATGATGCTCTGGATCTGTTCCGGCACGGTTCAACGACTCCCAGCATGATTGTCCGCCGGAACTCTAGTCTTCGAAGCTTGTGCGAAAATGAAATCGGGCCGCGCTGGCGGCGCGGCCCGATTATCTGTTGGAAAGGACGGCGCCGGTGGCGCCCGTGATCAGCTCTTGAACAGAGACAGGATCGACTGCGAGGCGCTGTTGGCGATCGACAGCGCCTGGACGCCGAGCTGCTGCTGAACCTGCAGTGCCTGGAGCCGGGTCGATTCCTTGTTCATGTCGGCATCGACAAGCTGGCCGACGCCGCGGTCGATGGAGTCCATCAAACTCTGGGTGAACGTCTTCTGCAGGTCGATGCTGCTCTTGGCCGAACCGAGGATGGTGGCGGAGTCAGTCAGCTGGGCCATGACGTTATCGATCCTGTTCACCATCTGCGTGATGATGTCGTCGGTAATGCCTGGTGCCGTGATATCGAGGTTGTAGGCGGAGATATTGTCCACCTTGGCGACCGCTCCAGCCGCCGTCTGGCCGGCGGTGTTCGCGGCGATGTCCGTTCCTCCGCCCGCGATCACAGTCGCATAGGCGTTGTCATACAGGGTCTGGGCCGCCCCCGTGGAATAAACGGACGTCTGGCGATCGAGCGTGCCGTAATTCTTCACGTCCGTGGCCAGGCCATAATCGAAAAGCTTGGTGCTCTCGACATCGATATCGATCGTCCCGATCGAGATGGCGCCGGATGAGGAACGATTGAATGAGGACACGATCTGGGAATCGGGCTGGACGCCGTCATTGGCGGCCGCAACCTGCTTTGAGGTCACCGCCAGGAAGTTCGAGCCTGAAAAGGTGGCCGCATCGGCGAACGACTTCATCTGCGCCTGAAGCGCTTTGATCTCGGTCTGCGTCTTTGCCTTGGCTGCGTCCGTCTGGCCGACGGTCGAAAGCAGCTTGGTCTTGATCTGGCCGATCGTTGTCAGCACATTGTTCATGCCGGTGTAGGCGGTGTCGACTTTCGAGGCGCCGAGGCCGAGTGCATCCTGCACCGTCGACAGGGCCTGGTTGTCGGAGCGCATCGTGGTGGCGATCGACCAGTAGGCCGCGTTGTCCGAAGCTTGCGAGACACGGTAGCCCGTCGATATGCGGGCCTGTGTCTGCTCGAGTGACTTGTTGGTGGCGCTGAGGCTTTGAAGCGCGGTTAACGCCGCGGCGTTGGTCATGATACTCGCCAAGAAAGTCGCTCCTTCTCAAAGGCCGGCATGCTCAGACATGCCGGATAGGCCTGCTTCAACCGTGGTATCGTGCCAGTAGGGCCGATTCGCCAACCGTTGTAAGCTATTGGTTAACCATAATTAGCGGGACATGGTTAACAGCCTGTTAAACGCGGCCTTTCGAGAGTTAACGACAGAGCGTTGCGCGCGGTCCGAGCAAACGAAATCGG
>NZ_RZTE01000002.1:83240-149919 GCF_003997415.1 Mesorhizobium sp. M7A.F.Ca.MR.245.00.0.0
CTTCAACCGCGACGCGACTGGCGCGGCCCGATTTTAGTGCAAGTTGGCGGATGCGATTAGCCGCGGAAGAGCGACAGGATCGACTGCGACGAACCGTTGGCGATCGACAGCGCCTGGATGCCGAGCTGCTGCTGGACCTGCAGGGCCTGGAGACGGGTCGATTCCTTGTTCATGTCGGCATCGACGAGCTGGCCGACACCGCGATCGATGGAGTCCATCAGGTTCGAGGTGAAGGTCTTCTGCAGGTCGATACTGCTCTTGGCGGCGCCGAGCGTGGTGGCGGCGTTGGTCATGGCCTTGAGCGCGGCATCGACGACGTTCATCTGCTGCGCGATCTGGCTATCGCTGGCGGCCGTGCCACCCGAGAAGATAGTCAGCGAGGCAACCGAATAGGTGTCGGTAACCGCTGCGGCAGCGCCCAACGTCGGTGCCGAGGCCGTGGCAACAGCAGCGCCCGTGGTGCCGAGGCGGGCCGTGTCGAGAATGCCCTTGGCGGTTGGTGCCGCGCCGGCATCGTACAGCTTGATGCTTTCCACATTGACATCGATCGTGGAGATCGAAGCCGCGCCGGTCGCGTCGCGGTTGAAGGCCGAAACAATCTTCACGTCGGCCGCGGTGCCTGTCGCAGTGGACACCGAAAGCATGTTGGTGCCGGAGAAGGTGGCGCCATCGGCGTAGGCCTTCAACTGGTTCTGAAGGGCGGCGATTTCGACCTGGGTCTTTTCCTTGGAGGCGTCCGTCTGGCCGTAGGACGCGACCAGCTTAGTCTTGATCTGGTTGATCGTATCGATCGCGCTACTCATGCCGGTATAGGCTGTGTCGACCTTAGAGGCGCCGAGGCCGAGAGCGTCCGAAACGGTGGACATTGCCTGGTTGTCGGAGCGCATCGTGGTGGCGATCGACCAGTAAGCGGCGTTGTCCGAAGCCTGCGAGACCTTGTAGCCGGTCGAGATGCGGGCCTGGGTGTCGGTGAGGGATTTGCTGGTGGCGTTGAGGCTCTGCAGGGCCGTCAATGCGGCGCTGTTCGTCATGATGCTGGACATGGTACTCGGACCTTGATTTTACAGGTATTTTTTACATACCGGCTCTACCGGTATGACGGTGCGGCATCATGCCCATGATCTCTCAAAATTGATCACCCGCCATCTGCGAGCGAATATGCGGGCAAGTCCCTACCAAAGGGCTAAACCGGACGGTTAATCGAAAATATATTGCTGGGATTTCGAGCCGGCGCCGCAGGGTCAGTTGAAGGAGCGCACCAGGCTGCCGACAAGCAGGTTCCAGCCGTCGATCAGGACGAAGAACAGGATCTTGAACGGTAGCGACACCACTGTCGGCGGCAGCATCATCATGCCCATCGCCATGGTGATGGTGGCGACGATCAGGTCAATGACGAGGAATGGCAGCACGATCAGGAAGCCGATCTCGAAACCGCGCCGGATCTCCGAGATCATGAAGGCCGGCACCAGGATGCGCAGGTCGACGGTGTCACGCGAAACGGTCTGTCCGCGCTCGCGGGCAAGGTCGGCGAAGAGGTCGAAATCCTTGTCACGCACATTGTGCAGCATGAAGGTGCGGAACGGGTCCGAAATCTTGTCGAAGGCTTCGGTCTGGGTGATCTGGTTGTCCATCAGCGGCTTGACGCCGGTGTTCCAGGCCTGATCGAAGGTCGGCGCCATGACATAGAAGGTCATGAACAGCGACAGCGAAATCAGGATGAGGTTCGCCGGTGTCGACTGCAGGCCGATGCCGGCGCGCAGGATCGAGAAGGCGATGACGAAACGGGTGAAGCTGGTCACCATGATCAGCAGGCCTGGCGCCACCGACAGAACGGTCAGCAGGCCGAACATCTGGATGATGTAACCGACGGTGGTGCCGTCAGCCTTGCCGATGCCGCCGAGATCGAGTTGCTGGGCCGTCGCGATGGAGGTGGCGGCGGCGATCATGGCCGTGGCGAGAAGGAACTTTCTCATTCGAGCAGCAATGTCCTGATGAGTACCTGTTTGGCGTGACCCTGGCTGCGGATCGCGGCGCGTTCTTCGAGGTCGGCCTTCAGGTGCTGGTAGCCGCTGGCCCCCTCGATCTGATGCATCTTCAACGTGCGCACCAGGGCCAGAAGGTCCTGGTGGATGTCATCAGACATTGCCTGTGGCTGCGGCCCGTCATAGACGACGGACACCTCCATCCTGATCCAGGTATCGGCAGGCGAGGCGATGTTGGTGGTGATCGGCGCCAGCACGACAAGCATCGGGCCCAGGCCTGGCTGCTCGGCCGCGGCGGGCTGCATGATCTTGCCTTCGTTCTCAGGCGCGACCGGTACCGACGCCGGTGCGCCGACGCCTTTGAGATAACCGCCGGACATCCAGCCCATGCCAATGGCGGCCGCCGTCACAAGCAGCAGCAGGCCGGCCTGGATGGCAGGGGAGGGACCCTTGCGTGGCTGAACCTGTTCGATATTTGCCACGGCGCCCTGCTCCGATCCTAGAACGGAAGAACCTGGTCGAGAATCTGCTGGCCGTAGGCAGGCTGCTGGACCTCGGTGATGCGACCGCGTCCGCCGTAGGAGATGCGGGCCTCGGCGATACGTTCGTAGGGGATGGTGTTTTCGGCGCCGATATCGGCCGGCCGCACGATGCCGGCGAGCGTCAGCACCCTGAGCTCGGCGTTGACGCGCACTTCCTGCGATCCGGTGATCATCAGATTGCCGTTGGGAAGCACATCGGTGACGATCGCCGCGACATTGAGCTCAAGCGTCTCCGAGCGCTTGATCTCGCCGTCGGCAGTCGTGTCCGTGGTGGAGCTGAGAGCCCCAGCGCCCTTGCCGGCGGTGCTCCACTTGTCCCACTGCGCGCTGAGGTCGTAACCGAGTTTGCGATTGGCGGTGCGGCTCCTGTCGTTCTGGTTCTTGAAGTTGGCCCGATCGTTGATCTTGATCTTGACCGTCAGGATGTCGCCCTGGGACAGCGCCCGCGGGTCGGTGAACAGCCGGCTCTGGCGGTCGTCCCACAACGAGAATTTCTTGACTGGCGCGGGCGGCGTTTGCGGATAGCGATAGAGGGAGCCGGTACTGCCGCCATCGATGCCGGAGCCGACCGGGGACAGAGCCGGCTCCCTGCCGACCTCCTTGAGGTTGGTTCCGCAACCCGACAGCACGGTGACCACGCACAGGACAAGCATTTTCCGGATCATGACGGATCTACCCTTCGGGCTGCGCTGGCCATAATGCCGGTGAGCGTCGCCGCCGCCTTCTGGTCCATTTCGTTGAGGATGACGCTCGCCTTGCGTGTATCGAGCTTCATCAATATGGCCGCAGCCAGATCGGCGTTGACGATGGCCAGCCGCTCGGCGGCGGCGTCGGGCTTCATGCCGGCGTAGATCTGGACGACGCCGTCCTCTGCCCGGGCCAGGAAAACCTCGCGTCGCTTCAGCCAGGTCTCGTATTCAGCTTTCTTTGCATCGAGAGCTTTCATGCGCTCGTCAATGCCGGCCTGGAGCTGCTTCAGTTCCTCCGCCTGCAGGACATAGCGGCGGTCGCGGGCGGCGTCGGCGATGTTTGAGCAGAAGCGCTCGATCTCGCTTTGGTCCGGCGCCTTTTCCCGCGTCAATTGCTGCGGCGCCGCTGCCACCGGTGCCCCCGGCAGGACCTGGCGGACCGTCTCCTCGCCGCGCGCAGTGTCGCCGGCAAAGGGCAGCGTCGCGAGAATAGCGGTCGCGAGCAGGATCGCGGCTTTGCGGTGTCTGCCGTCATGGCGTGGGAAGGAGCGCGTCATCGGCATCGCCTATTGCAGAACCAGGTCGGCCTGCAGAGCCCCGGCCGATTTGATGCCCTGCAGAATGGCGATGATGCCATCCGGCTTGACGCCGAGGCGGTTGAGGCCGGAAACGAGGGTCTGGAGATCGGGTCCGTCAAGCACGGCAACGCGGGCGTCGGGTCGGCTGGCGTCGATGGCGGTGAATGGTTCGATGGCGGTCTCGCCCTTGGAGAAGGGCTCGGGCTGGACGACGCGCGGCGCTTCGGTGATGCGTACGGTGAGCGTGCCGTGGCTGATGGCGACCCGTGAGATCTTGACGTCATTGCCGATGACGATGGTGCCGGTGCGCTCGTCGATCACGACACGGGCCGGCGTGTCGGATTCGACCACCAGATTCTCGATTTCGGCATAGAAGCGCGCCGCCGAGACACCCTTCGGCCTTCTGATCTGAACGGTGCGCGAATCGCGCTCGGCCGCCACCCGCATGCCGAAGCGCTGGCCGGTGTAGTCGTTGATGGCGTCCGCGATGCGGATAGCGGTCGAGAAATCGGGATTGCGCAGTTGCAGCGTCAGGACCGCCTGATCGTCGAACTCGGCCTGGACAGCACGCTCGACGATGGCGCCGTTCGGCACGCGGCCGGAGGTCGGCACGCCTTGCGTCAGCTGCTCGGCCTGTCCCTGGGCGGTAAAGCCGGACACGATGACCGAGCCCTGGCCGACGGCATAGATCTCGCCGTCCGCCGCCTTCAGCGGCGTCATGATCAGCGTGCCGCCGGAAAGCGAGGTCGCGTCGCCCATCGAGGAGACGTCGATGTCGATGCGGGCGCCCGATTGCACGTAGGGCGGCATGTTGGCGGTGACGATGACGGCGGCGACATTCTTGGCGCGCGCACTGCCGCCTTCGGTGGCGATGCCGAGATTTTCGAGCATCGCGCGGATCGACTGTTCGGTGAATGGCGAGTTGCGCAGGCTGTCGCCCGATCCGGCAAGGCCGATGACCAGGCCGTAGCCGACGAGCTGATTGTCGCGCGAACTCTGCAACTGGGCGATGTCCTTGATGCGCGCGGCCACCTGGCCCGGCGGCAGCGAACTCGGCCCGGTCGAAACCCGGAACATGCGGCTGGTGGTGGCCGGATCATATTCGGGATCGTTGTAGACGCCGCCATTCTTGGCGGCGAGCTCGCGCTTGGCCTTCGACGTCAGGCCGTCGGCCAGCGCCGGCTGCAGGCCAAGCACGGCTGCCAGCATCAGGGTAAGCCCGCGTATCATGACGCGCTGACCTGGATGGTTCCGTCCGCCATCACCGTGCCGGACAGGATTTTGCCGCTGTCGATGTTGCGAACCTTGACGAGGTCGCCCGGGGCTCCCGGCTGCAGCGTCACGGCGGTGGCCGAGATCGTCAGCCCGCCGGCGATGAAGAAGATCTGCACGGAAGCACCCTGTTCGACCAGCCAGGCCTCGCGGATGGCGGTGGAAGGAATGTAGCGGCCGGGCAGCAGCGTGCGCTTGGCGACCTTGCCATCCAGTTCTTCGGCCCGCGTGGCGACCGCCTCCGGCTTGTGCTTGCCGACGATAAGGGTGACCTGTTTCAGGGCAGCCAGGTTGATGGTCTCGCCGGGATAGATTACCCGGCTCGGAATAAGCACCACCTCGCCGCCAGCTTGATTGCTGGCGATCCGGGTGGCCGATTGGTTGGCCGACTCCTGGGCAAAAGCCGGCATCGTGCCGGTCACCAGCGCAAGGATGAGCGCGGTGCGGCGGAATGCGGACAGAAGGCCGGGCGTCGACATCATGCGTTACCTGATGTTCTTGGAGACCACGGAGGCCATGTCGTCGGCGGCCTGGATGACCTTGGAGTTCATCTCATAGGCGCGCTGCGCCGAGATCAGCTCGGTGATTTCCTTGACCGGGTCGACGTTGGAGGCTTCGAGATAGCCCTGCTGGATGGTGGCAAAGCCGGGATCGCCCGGCACGCCGACATTCGCCGGCCCCGAAGCCGTGGTTTCCTGGAACAGATTGTCGCCGAGCGGCGCCAGGCCGGCCTCGTTGGCGAAGTTGGCGATCTGAAGCTGCCCGAGGTTCTGCAGGTCGGTCTGGCCGTCGATGCGGGCGAAGACCTGGCCGGTCTTGTTGACGATGACCTCGACGGCATCCACGGGAACATTGATTGCCGGAATGACGGCAGCGCCGTCGACCGTCACGAGCTGGCCGGTGGCGTTGGTGTTGAGAGCTCCGGCGCGGCTGTAGAGCGTGCCGCCGTCGGCACCCTCGATCTGAAACCAGCCCCTGCCGGTCAGCGCCAGGTCGAAACTGTTGCCGGTGCTGGTCAGTTCGCCCTGGGTGTGCACGTTGCGCACGGCCGTCGTCTTGACGCCGAGGCCGATCGAGACGCCCTCCGGCACCAGCGAGGCGTTGGAGCGGTTGGGCACGCCTTGCGTGCGGTCGACCTGATAGAGCAGGTCGGAGAATTCGGCACGGGCGCGCTTGTAGCCGGTGGTGTTGATGTTGGCGATGTTGTTGGCGATGACTTCCAGATTTGTCTGCTGGGCATTCATGCCGGTGGCGGCGATGGCGAGTGCTTTCATGGCGGAATTCCTCAGATGCCCATTCGGCTGACTTCGAGATAGGCGGAAACCACCTTGTCGCGGATGGCGACGGCGGTCTGAAGCGCCTGCTGCGCGCCCATCACGGCGTCGACCACCTGACGGGTGTCGGCGTCGCCCTTGAGCGCCTGCAACGATACCTGCTCGGCATTCTGCAGCGTGTTCACGGTCTTGGAGGCTGCCTGGCTCAGCGCCTCGGCGAAGGAGGTGCCGATGGTGCCGCCGGCCGAAGGTGTCGCGCCGCCCTGGAGCAGGCTTGTGGCCGCGTCGTCGCCGCCGATCGACGGCTTGAACTGAAGCGCTCCGATACCGCTGATCATTACTGGTTCCTCATCAGGTCGATGGTCATGGAAATCAGGTCGCGGGCCTGCTTGACCACCTGAAGGTTGGCCTCGTAGGAGCGGTTGGCCTCGGTCATGTCGGCCATTTCGATCAGCACGTTGACGTTGGGCATCTTGACGTAGCCCTTCTCGTCGGCGGCCTCGTTGCCGGGCTGGAACTCGACTGGAAAGTCACTGGGATCTCGATCGATCGAGTTCACTGCAACCGTTGAACTGCCGGAGGCCCGGTCAAGCTCAGAGACGAAGCTGATGGTCTTGCGGCGATAAGGATCGGAGCCGGGCGCGGTGCCGGTCGACTGGGCGTTGGCGAGGTTTTCGGAAACCACGCGCAGGCGCTCCGACTGGGCGCCGAGGCCGGATGCTGCGACTTTGAGGGCTGCGGTCAGTGCGTCCATGGTCAGCTCTTCACCGCCATCATCATCATCGTATGAAACGCCTTGACGATCGCTGTGTTGAGCTCGAAGGAGCGGCGCACCTCGCCGGCTTTCAGCAACTGGTCTTCCAGAACGACCGAGTTCTTGGACGGCATGACGACGCCGTCATTCTCCTGCGGCTTGATGGTGAAGCCGGCATTGGTCGCCGCATTGCCGAGATGGCCGGCCTGGGTCGCCTGCAGCGATACGGCAGCGCGGTCGAGCACCTTTTCGAATGGCTCGACATCGTTTGCCGTATAACCTGGCGTGTTGGCATTGGCGATGTTGCCGGCGACTGCCGACTGGCGCACGGCCAGCCATTGCGCTTGCTTGGCGGCGAGGTCGAAAAGGGAAACGGGCTCCATGGGAATCTCCGAGCAGGTACCCAGAGACTAGGCCGCCAGTCTTGCGCGGGCCTTGCGGATGGCGGGAGCCGGAGATCGTTTATCTGGAGAGTTCGATCACCCGGTCGGCACTGGTGACCATGACCCATTTGCCGTTGCGCTGCTCGATGGAGGACACCTGACTGGAGTCAGGCAGTATCGAGCCGCGCTGGACGATCCAGAGGCCAGCGTCGTCCTGGATCATGGCACGGCCGTTAGCGACATGAACCATGCGGAATTTCGCCGCGTCGGCCGGAAACGGTTGCTCGTCGGGTGCGGCTGCGGGATTGACATCGTCCCGCACCGTCCCCGTGGCAAGAAGATCGAGATTGGCCGCGGGAATATCCTTCGCCGTCAGCGGCGCGCTGCGTTCCGCGACCACGCCGCCGCCCGCTCGCCCGGAATTGGAGCCGGTGCCGCCGAACTTCATCGCCTGGACGCCAAACTGGTCCTGGTTGAAGAAGATGTACCAGGGAAACAGGGCGCAGATCAGGCCGAGCGTGATGCCGAGCGCGGCTATGACGAAATCGCTGCGTCGGTCGGACTTCTTCTTCAGTCGGGGAAACGGTGCCTTTGGCGGCTGCGGCCATTCGGTGCGCGGGAACAGCCCGTCGATCAGCGAGTCGCGGCTGGCCTGCGTCATCTCGGCAGCCACCGCCTGGGGAGCCCGGGGCAGAGCGGGTTCGACGGGCCTGGCCAGATCAGGATCGGCTTTGCCAGCCCGTGGCAGGATTGGCTTGACGGCTCTGGCCAGAACGGCCTCGGCTTTGGCTGCGATGGCACGGGCAGCCTTTGCCTTGGCGGTTCTCGTTTCGTCAGCCTCGGCTTGCTCCACGGCGTTGGCCTCGGCGATCATGTCGCGCAGGATGCGCTCGGTATATTCGCGTTCAGTCTCCGGCATCGGCGTTCAGCTTGCTCTTGAGGTGGCGGGCGAGATCGGAGAACGGGTCGGTCGACGGGCGATCCTTCGGCGCTTGCGTCAGCGCCTCATAGATCAGCGGCACCTGGCGCACGGCGATGTCCAGTTCGGCATCGGCGCCCCCCTGATAGGCCCCAAGCAACCGGATATCGCGCGTGTCCTCGAAGCGCGAGATCATCGACTTCAGCCTTGTCACCAGCGCGCGCTGTTCTACGCTCCAGGCCTTTCCGGCCAACCGCGATATGGACGACAGCGGGTTGACGGGGGGATAGCGACCCTGTTCGGCGATCGTGCGATCGAGCACGACATGGCCGTCGAGGATGCCGCGCACGGAATCGGCGACCGGATCGTTGTGATCGTCGCCGTCGACCAGCACGGAAATGATGGCGGTGATGGATCCTTTGCCTTCCCCGCCCGGCCCGGCGCGTTCGAGCAGCTTGGGCAGTTCGGTGAACACCGAGGCCGGATAACCGCGCGCGACCGGCGGCTCGCCGGTCCCCGTCGCCACCTCACGCAGGGCGTGGGCGAAGCGGGTGATCGAATCCAGCACCAGCAAAACGCGATGCCCCTGGTCGCGGAAATGCTCGGCGACGCGCATGGCGGTGTCCGGCGCACGCCGGCGCATCATGGCGCTTTCGTCGCTGGTGGCGACGACGGCGACGGTCTTGGCCATGCTGTCGCCGATAGTATCCTCGAGGAATTCACGGACTTCTCGGCCGCGTTCGCCGATGAGCGCCACCACGACAGTATCGAATGCGTCGGCGCCGGCGAGCATGGCGAGCAGCGTCGACTTGCCGACGCCGGAGCCGGCAAAGATGCCGAGGCGCTGGCCGAAGCAGAGCGGCGTGAAGATGTCGATGACCTTGACGCCGGTCATGAAGGCAGTGCCGACGCGTTGCCGCGCCATGGCTCCTGGCGTCGTCTGGGCGCCGCGCGATGTGTCGTCTCCCCGGGCGAGCGGCGGGCCGCCATCGATCGTCCTGGTGAGTGCGTCGATGGTGCGGCCGCGCCACGAGGCATGCGGCGCCACCACGAGCGGACCTCGGCGGAAAACGGCATCACCGATGCCGGAATCGGCGCTGCGTTCGAAGGGTGCCACGACGGCCTCGTCGCGGCCGATCTTGACGATCTCGCCGCGCCGCGCACCGGCATCGCCGCGCTGCTCGACGATGTCGCCCAGCCTGGCGAAGCCGGAAAGGCCGTGCACCTTGTAGTGCGTGGGCGTGACTTCGATGACGCGGCCGCCGCGCTTGAGCAGCGCCTCGGCGTCGGCGAAACGCCGCCAGACCCGTTCCAGCGCGGCAAGCCGGTCTTCCGGCGCCGGCTGGAGTTGTCTTTCGAGTGCGCGCAGGGATGGCTGGTCGAGCGACATGGATTATTTCGAGCCGAGCGTCTTGATCGCCTCGTCGGTGGAGGAGTCGGTCTGCCGCATCAGGGCGGCGGTGTTCTCGAAGGCGCGCTGGACCATGATCAGCCTGGTGATCTCCAGCACCGGATTGACATTGGACTCTTCGAGAAAACCCTGGGCGACGCCGATATCCGAGCGATCGGTGACAGGCTCCGGGGTGCGTGCCGGAACGATGCCGGAATTGCCGTAGCGGACGAAGTTCGGGCCTGGGTCGAAATTGTAGAGTCCGATCGAGCCGACAAGCTGATCCTTCTGGCGCAACGAACCATCGGCCCCGGCCTTGGGTGGGCCGTTGCGGGGATCAAGCTGGATCGGCGAGCCGCCGGCATCGAGCACCGGGTGGCCCTCGATCGACATCAGCTCGCCGTTCTCGTTCATCGAAAAGCGGCCGTCGCGGGTCATGACGGTGCCGACCGGCGTCTCTATGGCAAACCAGGCATCGCCCTGGACGGCGAAATCGAAGGGATTTCCGGTCTCGCTCAAGGCACCGTGGGCGCCGGAAAGGTAGGTCTTGCCCGGGGAGGCGAAGGATACCGATTTCTGCCCGGTGCCGGAGACGACGTCCTCGAACTTCACGCCGGTAGCGCGAAAGCCGATCGTCGAGGCGTTGGCGACGTTGTCGGCGATGGTGTCGAGGCGCCGCTCGAGCGCGATCTGCGACGAAAGGGCGACGTACAGGCTGTCCCGCATGATGGTCTCAGAACCTCAGTTTCTGCATGGCCATCATCAGGTCGGTGGAGATGCCGACTGTGAGTGGCTGGGCAAACAGCACGCTGACCGAGGTGACGGCCGATGAAGTCGGGTGGTTGATCTCGTACATGCTGGTGAAGCGGGTCAGGAACTTGCCGAGTTTTTCGGGGTCGGAGAAATCCGAGATGTCGAGTTTTTGCTCGAACAGCTGCGCCTGCTTGTCGACATCGGCGGTGGCGAAGGAATCGGGCAGGCCGAGCACGGTGCGCACGACACTGGCAAGCGCGGTGTCGGCCAGCACGTCATACCAGCTGGTGATGGTTGGGGCCTTGCGATCGAAGTAAAGCGCCAGCCGCACACCCTGGTTGGCCTGACCGGCATCCTCTTCGAGGGTCTGGCGCATGTATTTGTCGACGGTCGGCTGCTGCGCCGGATTGATGGTGGTGGTGTTTTCGCCATAGGCCTCGAAGTTGAAGGCGGAGGCAAGCGCGGCATAGGTCTTGTCCGTCATCTTGTTGGCGAGGCTGTCGGGATCGCGGACGCCGCCCTGCAGAACCCGCTTGATGAGATCCTTGTCCTCCGTCGCCGAGTCGAGACCGAATGACGCCAGCGCGTATGTGTAGAGCCGGTTGTTCGACATCAGATCGTCGATCGACTTCACCTTGGTGATGTTGGCGAGATAGTATGTCGTCTCGCCCTTCACATAGGCCGAATTGGGATCGAGGCCGGCGATCTGCGCCTGGATGGCATAGTTCTTGGTCACCAACTGCTGTGTCTTGTTGTAGATGGTCGCATCGGCGCCGTTGGCGGCGAAGTTGAAGGCGCTGACGAATTCGGCGTAACGCTTGTCGGTCAGCTTGTTGGCGAAGCTGTCGGGATCGGAGACGCCTTCCTTGAGTGCCTTGACCATGAAGGCCTTGGCGTAGTCCATGTCCTCCAGCCCGTAGGCCTTCATGGCATACTTGAACAAACGGTCGTTTTTGACGAAATCGTCGATCGATTTCACCTTGGTGATATTCGCGAGATAATATTTGGTGTCGCGATCAACCACGGGCTGCTGCTCGATCCTGTCGATCGATTTTGAAATATCCTTGGTGATGAGCTGGTAGCTGGTAAAGGTATTGAGCAAAGACGTGCCTCCGGCCGAAGCTATGCCGGCACAATACCCCTACTTCCTTGCGCGAAACTGAATCGCTTCCAAGCCCTCGATTCAAGCCTCACACAAGGCACGGGGACTATCCCTAGCTCCTGATGTGAAATGCGGAAGGACCTGTCGTGGGCATTCTGATTGGACTGGTGGTAACGCTCGGCTGCGTCCTTGGCGGCTTCATGGCCATGGGCGGCCATCTTCACGTGCTGATCCAGCCATGGGAGGTCGTGATCATCTGTGGTGCGGCTTTTGGCACCTTCCTCGTTGCCAATCCGATGAAGACGGTCAAGGACACCGGCAAGGCCATTCTCGAAGCCTTCAAGCAGGCGGTGCCGAAGGAACAGGACTATCTCGAGACGCTCGGCGTGCTGCACTCGCTGATGCGCGAGCTGCGCTCGAAATCCCGCAGCGAAGTCGAGGCGCATATCGACAATCCGGAAGAGTCAGCGATTTTCCAGGCGTTCCCAACCGTGCTGCACAATCATGACCTGACGCATTTCATCTGCGACTACTGCCGTATCATCATCATCGGCAATGCCCGCTCGCACGAGATCGAGGCGCTGATGGACGAAGAGATCCAGACCATCAGGTCCGACAAGATGAAGGCCTATCACGCGATGGTGGCGGTGGGCGATGGCCTGCCGGCGCTCGGCATCGTCGCCGCCGTGCTCGGCGTGGTCAAGGCGATGGGCGCGCTCGACCAGTCGCCGGAAATCCTCGGCGGTCTGATCGGTGCCGCACTTGTCGGAACGTTCCTCGGCATCTTCCTGTCCTATTCGGTGGTCGGGCCGGTCGCCACCAAGATCAAGACGGTGCGCGAGAAGAAGAACCGCCTCTATATCATCGTCAAGCAGACGCTGCTGGCCTACATGAACGGCGCGCTGCCGCAGGTGGCGATCGAGTTCGGCCGTAAGACCATCTCGTCCTATGAACGGCCGACGATCGATGCCGTCGAGCAGAGCACGATGAATACCGGCACCGTCGAAAAGAAGGCCGCCTGAACGATGCGCGATAGATCGGTCCCAGCACTGTCATGACCAGTCCGGGCAGCCCAGCGGAAGCGCGTTCGCTGATCATCGAGCGTCTGGTCGGCGACAGCGGCGAGGCCGCGCAGGTCATCGACGCAGGCCGCGCCATGGCCGAACGCGCCGTACCGCTGTTGCAGAAAAGCCTGACCAGCGAGCTTGGCGTTCCGGTCGTCGTCGACCTCAAAGCGATCGAGGTCAGCCGCGTTCCCGAGGCGCGTTCGCGTGCCGGCGACACGTTTGCCATGACCGTGATCGGCTCGTCGGCGTCCTCCGATGCGATGACCCTGGTGATCGATGCTCCGGCGATCGCGATCATGGTCTGCACGCTGTTCGGCGGCGACCCGGATCTGCCGGCATCGCCGATCGAACGCGATCTGTCGCAGATCGAAATCGATGTTTCGACCATGGTGTTCCAGCAGGTCGCGCAGGCCCTCAACGGATCGGGAAAGCGCTCGCTCGACCTGCGCCTGCCCGCGCCGCGAGCAATGTCCGGCACCGAGGCGAAGCGGTATGTGCTGCGCGATGGCGCGGCAATCCGCATCGTGCTTGGCATCTCGACGCCGGCCGATAGTGGCACCGTCACGGTGACGATGCCGCAGCGCGTCGTGCTGGCCAGCCGCGACGGAGCCGTGCCTGTCAGCGACGACGATCACGGCCCCAGCTGGCGCGCCCGCTTTTCGGAAGAGGTGATGCGCTCCACCGTGGCGCTCGAGGCCACGATGCCGCTGGCGCGGCTGACGCTCGGCGATCTCGCCGGTTTCGAAATCGGCGACGTCATCGAATTCGAGGAGACGGCCCAGTCCCAGGCGCGTCTCAGCGCACGGGGCAAGACGCTGTTCGTATGCGAGTTCGGCAAACTGGGACAGAATTACACCGTCCGGATCAGGCATCCTTACGACGCCGGGCAGGACTTTATCGACGGGCTGATGCCGGCTGCCGCCGGACGCGCCTGAGCATTTGGAGACGATCATGGCCAAAACCAAGGCGGAAGCCGACCTCGACCAGCCGGACGAGCAACTCGATCGCGCCATCGAAGAGTTGCGCGGTGTCCTGCATGAAGAGGAGCAACGCCCCGATGCGGCCTTCAGGGCGGCCTCATCAGCCAATTCGAGCGTGATCATGAACATCCCCGTCGATGTCCAGATCATCCTCGGCAGCACCGAGATGCCGGTCTCCGATCTGATGGCGCTGCAAAAAGGGTCGACCGTGGCGCTCAATCGCCGCATCGGCGAACCTGTCGACGTCGTGGTCAACGGCCGCAAGATCGCGCGCGGCGAGATCACCGTGCTGGAAAGCGATCCGTCGCGGTTCGGCATCAGGCTGACCGAAATCATCGCCGGCACGAAGGGCGCCTAGACATGGTTTGCGGGGCTTGCCGGTGGCAGCGGAGGCGAGTGGCATGACGACGCCGGTGACCTTGACCCGCGCGCAGAAGGCGGCCGCCATACTTGTGGCGATGGGCAAGCCGTCGGCCAGCCGCCTGCTGAAATTCTTCAAGCAGGAAGAACTGAAGGCCCTGATCGAGGGCGCCCGCCTGCTGCGGACGATTCCGCAAAGCGATCTTGAGCGCATCGTCGCCGAGTTCGAGGCCGAGTTCACGGAAGGGGCGGGATTGCTCGATTCCGCCGACAGGATGGACACCATCCTCAACGAATCGCTCTCGCCCGAAGAGATGAGCGCGATCATGGGCGACAAGAAATTCGAGGTCGCACCGGAAGGCCCGCCGCCGATCTGGCCCGAACTCGAAAAGCTCGAACCGGCGCGGCTTGGTGCCTTCCTGGCCGGCGAGCATCCGCAGACGGCGGCCATGGTGTTGTCGAAGCTGGCGCCGCAGGTGGCGGCCAACGTGCTGCTGACACTGACCAAGCCGATGCGTGGAGAAATCATCAAGCGCATGGTGACGATGGCCAATGTTCCCGACGCTGCCGCCAGGATCGTCGAAAACCGGCTGCGCACCAGCGTGCTGGCGGAAACCTCGACCAAGGACACCTCGGCCGGGCAGGCGCGTGTCGCCAGCGTTCTCAACGAACTCGACAAGCCGCTGCTCGAGGAAGTCATGCAGGATCTGGAAGCCGCCGGCACGCCTGATCTCGACGGTGTGAGGGCCCGCCTGTTTGCTTTCGACGATTTGCCGCTGCTCACCCAGAAAGCGCGGGTGCTGCTGTTCGACGGGCTGTCGACGGAGTTGGTCACGCTGGCCCTGCGCGGCACTTCGGCCGCACTCGCAGAATCGGTGCTGTCGGCCATCGGCGCCCGCTCGCGGCGCATGATCGAAGCCGAACTCGGACAGGGCTCGGACGGGGTCCCTCTCGCCGACATCACGGCGGCCCGCAAGACGATCGTTACGACGACGATCCGGCTGTCGCGCGAAGGCGCCTTCGAACTGCCCTCGACCCAAGACGCCGCCTAAGGCCGCGCCATGGCTGACGCGGTCGACAAGGATTCGAAAACCGAAGAGGCGACGGAAAAGAAGATCCGCGACACCATCGAACAGGGCAAACTGCCCCATTCGCGGGAGACAGCGCTCCTTGCCTCGTTCGTTGCCATCCTGGTGTTCACCGTCTTCTACGCCAAGGATGCGATCATCGATCTCGGCATGTTCCTGTCGATGTTCCTGGAGAAGCCGGAAGCCTGGCCGATGGATACCGAGACCGACGTCATCGCGCTCTACAAGATCGTCCTCCTCGAGGTTGGCCGCGCCGTCCTGAGCCTGATGGTGCTGCTGACCGTCGCCGGCATCGGCGCCTCGGTGTTCCAGAACATGCCGCAATTCGTAGGCGAGCGGATCCGGCCGCAACTCTCGCGCATTTCGATCGCCAAGGGATGGAACAGGCTGTTCGGCATCCAGGGTTGGGTCGAGTTCCTGAAGTCACTAGGCAAGGTCGGGTTTGCCATCGTCGTGCTGAGCTTCACGCTGTCGGAAGACCACCGAAAGCTGCTCGCCGGGATGATCACCAATCCGGTCGCCTTCGGTCTCGTCATCCGCGGCATCGCCGTCGACATCCTGGTGGCGATCGTCTTCGTCATGGGGCTGATCGCGGCAATCGACATCGTCTGGTCGCGCTTCCACTGGAAGCAGGATCTGCGCATGAGCAAGCAGGAGGTCAAGGACGAGTTCAAACAGTCCGAGGGCGACCCGATCGTCAAGTCGCGGCTGCGCTCGCTGGCGCGCGACCGGGCCCGCAAGCGGATGATGACGGCGGTGCCGCGCGCGACGCTGATCATCGCCAACCCAACGCACTTCTCGATCGCGCTGAAATATGTGCGCGACGAGGACTCGGCACCCATGGTGCTGGCCAAGGGGCAGGATCTGGTGGCGCTGAAAATCCGCGAGATCGCGCGGGAACACAACATCCCGGTCTTCGAGGACGTGGCGCTCGCCCGCTCCATGTACAAGCAAGTTTCGGTCGATAGTGTGATCCCGTCACAATTCTACCAGGCCGTCGCCGAACTGGTGCGGATCGTCTACTCGAAAAAGGCTGAGCGCAGACAGATTTCATGAACCGGCAACCACACGCAAAATCTCGCGAGATCATCGTCGCCAGCGCCATCGAGCAGGTGGTGGGGGAACTCAGGCTGATCGATGTCGCCGACTACATCGCCTTTATCCGGCTGGAGCATTTCGCGTGCCTGTCGGACCTGGTCGATTCAGCGGTCGAGTTGTTCTTCATGCCGGGCACTCTGCGGCTCGGCCATGGCGGCGAGGCGCATGTCGACTGGAGCGGCAGCCCGCGCATCGTGCTCGATCTGGAACTGAGGCCGCCCGGCGTCACCGTCTATTTCCAGCTGACGCTGAGCGAGCTCGGCGCTTCGGTGGCGGTCAACTACGTGTCGTTCGAGAAGCCGGGCGAAGACCCGGAGCACAATACGGCGCTGCTCGAGGCGGTGATCGAACAGGCGCGCATCCGCAAGGTCGAGCCGCTCGCCTATCGCTGACGTCGGTCGCTATCGAGCTGCCTGTCGAAAACCCCTATTCGATCAAGCCCAGCCGCAGCGCCTTGGCCACGGCCTGGTTGCGATTGACGGCGTTGAGCTTCTGGGTCGATTGGGTCAGATACTGGTTAGCGGTGTGCACCGATAGTTTCAGGAGCCGCGCGATCTCTTCGCTGGTGTTGCCGTTGGCGGTCAGCTTAAGGCATTCGAGCTCGCGCTTGGAGATTGCCCGCATGCGGCCGGTATCGCCCGGACGGATGCGGGCGACGGCGGCGAACAGCGAAAAGCAGCGGGCGTGTATTTCGTAGAGCGCATCCTGCTGCAAGGTCATCTCCGAGCCCAGGAATACGACAAGACCGCATTGGCCGCGGTCGGCGTGCACGGGAAAAGCGATGCCGCTGGTTCCGGGCACCAGCGCCGCCATCTGCTCGGTCCAGGCGAGAGTGGTAAACAGCTCCGCCATGGCAAGGACGCCGTCATCCGTCCACCAGCGCGGTTCGGTCGAGAGGCGGGTGTGGCGCACGATCTCCTCGCCGTTGGCGCCTGAGATGAACTTGGTCGCCACGGCAATGCCCGGATAGTCGGAATCAAAGCATGGCACGAGCCGCGCCCGCTCGGGCGAGGGGCTTACGAAGAAGAGGCCGAAAGCCGAGGCATTCATGTCAACGGCGATCCAGCGGCAGCGGCGCACGGCATCGGGAATGGTGACCGCGTGATGGGTTTCGGAGCCAAGGGTGAAGGCTCCGAACGGGTTGCGCTGCTCGTTGAAAAGGGCTTCGGCCGTTTCCTTGATATCGGCGTGTTTCAAATGATGCCGCTCCTGATCGCCGTGGCGATGGCCATCGCGCGGTTGCTGGCCGCGAATTTCTGGATGGCGTGGGTGATGTAGCTGTTGACGGTGTTGGAGGAGACGCCAAGGATGACGGCGACCTCGTCGGTGGTCTTGCCTTCGGAAACCCAGAACAGGCATTCGCGCTCCCGATCCGACAACGGATCCTGCATGGCGGCAGCGGCAATCAGTTGCGGGATGTGCGAGAGCGCGTAGCAGCATTTCAGTTGCGCCCGCATCAACGCCGGCTGGTCGATGCTGCCGGCGGTCGCCGCAGAGAACAGGGCGAACAGGCGCTGGCGACCGACATTAAGGCGCAGCGAATAGATTTCGGCATGGCCGAGCACGTCGAGAAGGCGGGCTTCCTCTCCGGTGATCAATCCGTCTGTTTCTGGTGCCCGGGATGCCACGAGCGGATGTGGACGGATACCTGGCGCGACGGTGAGCGCGCCTTGCGCGAGCCCGGCGATCAGCCGCTTGCCGATCAGCTCGATGGCATCGAAAATCCAGTTGGAGGAGACGATGCGCGCATCGTTGCGGTCCTGGTCGTGGACAATGGCGACCAACATGTAGCTGTCGGCCCCGATCTCGGCGGTCAGTTGCATGAAAAAGCTGGTGAGATCGCCGCGCGACGTCAGGCGCGAGCCCAATGTGTCGGATTGAAGAAGTGCGGCGGGACTGCTCATTCTTGTTGCTTTTGGCCGGAATCGTTTCTGCTGTCCGGATGCTGGGAGCCAGCCGCCGAACCCGAATACGCATTACTTTGACGAAGACACACGCGTGGCGCAGGGCTGCGCCGAACCAAATCCCGAATCCATTCAGGGAACGCGAAGCCGTCCGCGTCTGGTGCCGGAAAAGCTCCGGAACAAGAGACTTTGGGTGGTCGCCGCGCCCCCCAAGGACCGGCTGATTCGGTTCTAATCTACCCGCAGTTGAATCTGACATCAAACGCGATTTGACAAAATCGAATCCGGGGGACTCAGGTGCGACTCAGAGGTCGGTCTTCGCGCCTCGGACAGAAGACCGGACGCGAAAATCTTCGGCGGCCATTTCGGCGGCCGGTCGATTTCGCCAGGCTCGGGAGCATTGAACAGATGGGCGCGCCGGTTGCCGTGCCGAAGGCTGGTGCCTTGGCCCGATAGTGGGAACCGGGCGATATTGCCGCCCGGTCCCGGCCGTCCCTTGCTTATGCCTGTCGTTGTCCCAAAACCGCTAGATGCTCCTGGACGACAGGCATTTACCGATCCTCGAACCCGGTCAGCACGCCGACCGCGTTGATGCCGATCTCCTCGACGGCATAGCCGCCTTCCATGACGAACAGCGTCGGCAGGCCGAGCCCGGCGATGCGGCGGCCGATCTTGGGATAGTCCGATGTCTTCAGCTTGAACTGGCTGATCGGGTCCTTCTCGAACGTATCGACACCCAGCGAGACGATGACGACATCCGGTGCATAAGCGGTGAGCCTGGCGCAGGCATCCTCGAGCGAGGCGTTCCATGCATCCCAGTCGGTGCCGAAGGGCATCGGATAGTTGATGTTGAAGCCTTCGCCGGCATCCGCGCCGCGTTCGTCGGCATGGCCGAGGAAGAACGGGTACTCGACCATCGGATCGCCATGCAGATTGAGCACCTGGACGTCGGCACGGTCGTAGAAGATCTCCTGCGTGCCGTTGCCGTGGTGATAGTCGACGTCGAGGATCGAGATGCGTCTGGCGCCCTGGTCGCGGAACCATTGCGCGGCGACGGCGGCGTTGTTGATGTAGCAATAGCCGCCCATAAAGCCAGCCCCGGCATGGTGGCCGGGCGGACGGCAGAGCGCGAAGGCGGAAGCCTCGCCATCCTTGACCAAGCCGGCGGCGGTCAGCGCCACGTCGTAGGAAGACTTGATCGCCGTCCAGGTACCTTCGACGAAGGTGGCGCCGGCATCGAAGGAATAATAGCCGAGCAGGGCGTCGATGCGTTTTGGCGGCACGTCGCCGCGCAGGCCGCGCGTCGGCCAGGTGAAGGGCATCGCCGTGCCCGTGAGGCCTGCTTCCAGCCATTGCGGCCAGACTGTCGGGAGAAAGTCGATATAGTCCGATTTGTGGATGCGCTTGGCGGCGGCGAGGTCATGTTCGTGCGGCGCGATGATGGGACCGAGTTTCTCGCTTTCGACCCGTGCCTTGATGAATTCGGCCCGCGATGGCTTTTCGAAACCCGGCACGATGGCTGATGTGACCAGTTCCATTTGGCCGGCATGGCCGGCGTGCAGAGGGGAGAAAACAGTCTTCATAAATTCCTCTCGAAGTGTGAAATCAGTCAAGATTCAAGATTGAGATAAGGGCTCACCAGAGCGAGCCACATTCTTTCCACATCGTCCTCGATGAGGTCGTATGTCTTGCGGTCTCTTTTCAGCCCGACAAGCCGGCAGGCGTGCCCGACGTCCATCATCAGCACGCCGAGCCGGCTGGCGATCTTGTTTTCAAGCGCCGGGTTCACATGCTGCAGCCATGCGGCGTAGAGCGCGATGATCTGCTCGTCATATTCGTTTTGGATCGGCCTGAGGTCGGCGTTGCCTGAAATGGCCTCGATCACCGGCATCAGGCTGGCGTTTTCGAGGTAGAGTCTGGACGTGTCGATGAAGAGCTTGCGCACTTCGCGCCGAAACTCTTCACGGTTGGTGGGCGGGGCGACCTTGATACGCTTGGCGATCACCTCGGGGAAGGATGACAGCCAGCGCCGGGCGAGGTCCAGAAGAATGGCTTCCTTGTTGGGGAAGTATTGGTAGATCGAACCAACCGACAAGCCTGCGCGCTGCGCAATGGCGAGCGTCGTCGGCGTCTTGGTTCCTTGCTCCCGCGTCAAGACCAGCGCTGCGTCGAGAATCCGGTCGACCACCTTGCTGGAGCGTTGTTGCCGCGGCTGTTTGCGCGGTTCGAGCGCTATCCTGGTTTTGCGGTCGAGACTGCGCTTCACGGCTTGATGTCCTCGTTCCCCGCCCGGTCTCAACATGGTGGGAGCTTGCTGTCCACAATACATTCCAGATTCGGTATGTTGACAAACGCGAATAATCAGTCGCATTCTTTATCCACGCTGCCTCTTGGGATGACAAGGGGAATTTCCAAGACAGCGCGCTGGCATTCTTTTTCGTCCCATGGCGCCGCTCCGGTGGAGTGGCAGGTCGTTGGACAAGAGGTTGTCGGTCTCAGTCAGTCGTCAAAAGCGCGGAGTCGCGATGTCTGTCACAGGTGCGGGTCACAATGCGGATCTGATCGTCATCAATGGTCGTGTACTGACCATCGACGACGACAATCCCACCGCCGAGGCTGTCGCCGTCAAGGATGGCGCAATCGTCGCCATCGGCAGCCGCGCCTCCATCGAAGAGTTCAAGGGACCGGCCACCAGGGTCATCGACGCCAAGGGCGGTTCGGTGGTCCCGGGGTTCATCGAAGCCCATATGCATCTGTTTTCGGGCGGGGCTGAACTTGCCCACCTTCAACTCACCGGTATTCATGGCTTCGAGGCGCTGCAGAAGGCGATCCGCGACTATGCGCCGACCCGGCCCGACGCGAAGATGCTGGTCGGCCAGGGCGTCGACTACACCGTGCTCGGCAGCGAGCGCGTGACGCGCCATCACCTCGACGCCATTTTGCCCGATCGCCCGTTCTGCATGGCGGCGCCCGACCATCACACCATGTGGGCCAACACCAAGGCGCTGGAAATGGCCGGCATCCTGCAGGGGCGCACGCTTGGTCCGGGCAATGAGATCGTCATGGGTGACGATGGTCTGGCCGCCGGTGAATTGCGCGAAGGCGAGGCCTTTGGCCCGGTGCTCGATCTTGCCGGCGAAGGCCGGGTGCGGCTGGGGCTGTCGACCGGCGGCGAGCCGGACCCGATGCCGACGACGGCGGAGCGGGACGCCGACCGCGACATCATGCGGCGCGGGCTCGCCTGGTGCGCCCGCCACGGCATCACCTCGATCCAGAACATGGACGGCAATCTCTATCAGCTTGAGCTGCTGGCCGAGATCGACGCCGAGGAAGGCTTGCCCTGCCGCGTCAAGATCCCGTTCCACTACAAGAATTTCATGACGCTCGACATGCTCGACAAGGCCTCTGATATGGCCGAACGCTACAACAGCGAATGGCTGTCGTCGGGCATGGTCAAGGTGTTCTACGACGGCGTTCTCGATTCCTGGACAGCTGTCATGGTCGAGCCTTATGCCGACCGGCTCGACTGGGTGGGCGAGCCGCTGTTCACGCCGCAACAGTTCATCGATCTGGCCGTCGCGGTCGACAGACGCGGGCTGCAGATCGCCGTGCATTCGATCGGCGACGGCGCGGTGCGCGCGGTGCTCGACGGTTATGAGGCGGCGCAGAAGGCGAACGGCAAGCGCGACAGCCGTCACCGCGTCGAGCACATCGAGGTCACCACCACCGCTGATGTGCCGCGTTTCGCCGAACTCGGCGTCATTGCCTCCATGCAACCGCCGCATCCGCCGGGCGCAATGGATTTTCCACTGGAGCCGACGGTATCGCGCATCGGACCGGCGCGCTGGCCGCTGAGCTATGCCTGGCGGACCTTGAAGGATGCCGGCGCGCATGTCGTCTTCGCATCCGATTGGCCGGTGTCGCCGATCGATCCGATCCTGGGCATTCAGGCGGCGGTGTTGCGCAAACCGTGGGCAGAAAGCGACCCGGACCAGAGTTTCTCACTGCATGAAGCGATCGCCGGTTACACGATCGAGGGCGCCTATGCCGAATTCGCCGAGCACCGCAAGGGCACGCTGAAATCAGGCTACATGGCCGATCTGGTGGTTTTGTCGATGGATATCGAGAACACCGCCCCGGCCGACCTGCACAAGGTGCGGCCGGTGACGACGATTTGCGGCGGCAAGGTCACCTATCAGGCCTGACTATGGCATGGGGCTTGCAGGCCTCAATGACTGATTGAACTGTGACCCAATGCCGGGCTTGCCAACCCACCGGCCATGTGGTCACATCGAACAGGGGAAAAGCTCCGCCAGCAAGAGCGGGGTCAACAGTGAGGCGTAATCGTGCCGGACAAACCGGATCGGAATGCGATTGAAGTAGTAAACGTCAGAAAAATTTTCGGATCAGGTGAGGGGCAGGTAGCTGCCCTCGACACGGTCTCGGTATCTATCCGCGAGAACGAATTCTTCACGTTGCTGGGGCCATCCGGCTGCGGCAAGACGACGTTGCTCAGGCTGATCGCCGGCTTCGACTTTCCAACCGCCGGTGAGATCCTGCTCTACGGCCAGGACATCGCGCCGCTGCCGCCCTTCAAGCGGCCGGTCAACACCGTGTTCCAGTCCTACGCGCTGTTCCCGCATATGACGGTGGCCGACAATATCGGCTTTGGCCTGGAAATGCTGGGCAAGCCGAAGGCCGAGATCAAGGCGCGCGTCGCCGAGATGCTGAAGCTGGTCAAGATGGAAGCTCTCGCCGGCCGCCGCACCGGCCAGATTTCCGGCGGCCAGCAGCAGCGCGTGGCTCTGGCGCGGGCGCTGGCGCCGCAGCCGAAGGTGCTGTTGCTCGACGAACCGCTGTCGGCGCTCGACTTCAAGCTGCGCAAGGACATGCAGATCGAATTGAAACGACTGCAGCATGAGACCGGCATCACCTTCATCTTCGTCACCCATGACCAGGAAGAAGCGCTGACGATGTCGGATCGCATTGCGGTGATGTCGGCGGGCAAGATCCTGCAGGTCGGCTCGCCGTGGGACATCTACGACAAGCCGGCGGAGCGCTTCGTCGCCGACTTTATCGGTGAAACCAACTTTCTCACCGCCGCGGTCTCGAACATCGGCAATGGCAAGGCGCGCGCCACACTCAAATCCGGCGCGACCATCGAGGCGACCGTTGCCGAGGGCTTCCAGCCGAAGGACAACGCCACTGTGGTGGTGAGGCCCGAGCATGCCAAGCTGACCAAGGACAAGGGCGAATTGTCCGGCACTGTCGACAACATCGTCTATTTCGGCACCGACACTCATATATATGTGCGGCTCGACAGCGGCGAGGTCTTCACCGTGCGCCAGCAGAACACGCGCAGCGCGGGCTGCGGCTTCGAGCGCGGCGACAAGGTCGGCATCGTGATCGGCAATGACGCCGCGCAAGTGGTGAGGGACTGATGGCGAGCGCGGAAGAAGTCGCCAAGGAAGCCGAACGCAGAGATATCCGCGATCGGTGGGTGCTGTCGGCGCCGGCACTGATCATCATCTTCCTGGCGGCGTCCGGCCCGCTGCTGATCGTCGTGATCTATTCCTTCCTGACGCCGGGCCCCTATGGCGGCGTGGTGTGGAAATTCTCCACCGATGGCTGGCTGTCGGTGCTGTTGCAGCGCGACATCTTCGACGACACTCTGGCCTTCGCCGATGCGCATTTGTCGATCTTCTGGCGTTCGATAAGCCTGTCGTTCTACACCACCGTGCTGACGTTGTTCTTCGGCTTCCCCACAGCCTATTTCATCGCCACGCGACCGCCGAAGACGCGCGAGGTCTGGGTTTTCCTCGTCACCATTCCGTTCTGGACTAATCTCCTGATCCGCACCTTCGCCATGCAGCAGGTGATCCGCAACGAAGGGCTGGTCAACACGGCGCTGATGGCGCTCGGCATCATCAAGCAACCGCTGCAGATCATGAATACCGACGCGGCCATCTTGCTCGGCATGATCTATGTCTACCTACCTCTGATGGTGCTGCCGATCTACGCCTCGATGGAGAAGCTCGACTTCCGGCTGGTCGAGGCCGGATATGACCTCTACGCCGGTCGCTGGCAGGTTCTGCGCCGCATCGTCTTCCCGTTGATCAAGCCCGGCGTCATAGCCGGCTCGATACTGGTCTTCATTCCCTCGCTTGGTGCCTATGTCATTCCGCGGGTGCTGGGCGGCGGCAAGAACATGATGCTCGGCAACCTGATCGAACTGCAGTTCGGCGCGGGCCGTAACTGGCCGCTTGGCGCGGCCATCTCAATTACGCTCATGGTGCTGGTGATGATCGCGCTCCTGTTCTACGTGCGCAACGCATCCCGGTCGGAGGGAGCCCATGGCTAAGCGTCCGTTCGACATCCAGGCGCAACCCGGCTTCGGGTTCATGGCGCTTCTGACCTTCTTCGCGCTCTATCTGCCGATCGCGGCGCTCGTCACGTATTCGTTCAACACGGCGGATTCGCTTTCGCGCTGGGATGGCGTCTCACTGCGCTGGTTTATTTCGGCCTGGCACAATTCGGCTGTGCAGGACGCCTCCGTCCGCTCGCTCGTGCTGGCAGTCTCGGCCGCCGCGCTATCGACGATCGCCGCCACCATGGCTGCTCTGGCCACGACCCGCACGCGGCCCTATCCCGGCCTTACCTTCAAATACGCCTTCATCAACCAGCCGCTGATGGTGCCGGAGATAGTCACCGGCGTCGCGCTCCTGATCGTGTTCTCGCGCATCAAGGTCTGGACCGGTTACTCAGGACTCGGTTACCTGATCGCCGCCCACACCGCCTTCTGCATCCCGTTCGCTTACCTGCCGATCCGGGCGCGGCTGGACAGCATGGACCTGACGCTGGAGCGCGCAGCCGCCGACCTATACGCCACGCCCTGGAAAGCCTTCCGTTTCGTGACGCTGCCGCTCTTGAGGCCGGCCATCATCGCGGGCTTCATGCTCGCCTTCGTCATTTCGCTCGACGATGTGGTCATCACCGAATTCGTCAAGTCCGGCGGCCAGGATACGCTGCCCACCTACATGCTCGGCCAGTTGCGGCGCGAAACGAGCCCGGAAATCAATGCGATCGCCACGGTATTTCTTGCGCTGTCGGTGGTGCTCGTAACCGTGTTCTACTTCGTCAATAGGCGCAAGCCATAACCAACGATTGCCAAACGGGAGAATAGCAATGAAATGGAAGACCACGGCTGCCACGGCGGTATTCGCAATGTTTGCCTTTGCGGGCAGCGCGTATGCGGAAGGCGAACTCAGCATCTTTAATTGGGGCGACTACACTAGCCCCGAGATGATCAAGAAGTTCGAGGATACCTATAAGGTCAAGGTGACGACCACCGACTACGACTCCAACGACACCGCGCTAGCAAAGGTACGCGCCGGTGGTCATGGCTTCGACATTGTGGTGCCGTCGGCCAACTACGTGCCGATCTGGGTGAAGGAAGGGCTTCTGCTTGAGGCCCGGCCCGACCAGATGGAGAACTTCAAGAATGTCGACGAGCGCTGGGTGAACGTTCCCTGGGATCCGGGCCGTCATTATACGGTTCCGTGGCAGTGGGGCGTGACCGGCATCGGCGTCAACACAAAGGTCTATGACGGCGACATCAACACCTCGGCCATCTTCCTCGATCCGCCGAAGGAACTGGTTGGCAAGATCAATGTCGCGCCGGAAATGAACGACGTGCTGTTCGCCACCATCAAGTATCTGGGCGGCAACTGGTGCACGGACGACAAGGAATTGCTCAAGAAAGTGCGCGACAAGCTGGTGGAGGCCAAGCCGAAATGGCTGGCCATGGATTATAGCGTGACCGATAAGCTACCGGCCGGCGACTATTCGGCCGTCTACTACTGGAACGGCGCCATCATGCGCTCGCGCATCAAGAACCCCGACATCAAGTTCGGCTACCCGAAGGAGGGCTTCCCCTTTTTCATGGACAGTGTTGCCATCCTCAAGGATGCCAAGAATGTCGACAACGCCAAGCTGTTCATGAACTTCATCATGGATCCCGAGAACGCCGCCATGATCTCCGCCTTCGCCAAATATGCCAATGGCATCAAGGGCTCGCAGGCATTCTTGCCAGCCGACATGAAGGATGCGCCCGAACTGGTGGTACCGCCAGAACTGGAGAAAGCGGGCGAGTTCCTCACCCCTTGCTCGCCCGAGGTGCAGCAACTCTACACGCGCATCTGGACGGACGTTCAGAAATAGCGGCACTCCGCCTTCTTCCGCGCGAGTTGGAAGACGGCGGGTCAAGGGCCGTGTGAGGGGTAGCGCTGAATTCGCAGCGTTCGCGCCGCCCCTCACCTGGCCTGCCGGCATTGCTCTTCGCCATGGCGTCGGGCGTTCGTCACTCGAAAGGCCCAATCGGGGGCTTTTTCGTCCGCTGTGCAGACCGCCCTCATTCAAGTGAACTGAAGAGCGGCATGCGGCGGCAGGGGATTCTCATGCAGTCATACCGCAACAGCGACGCGCGGCCGCCGATCATGCAGGGCTCGCCGCCCGCCATGGTACCGCCGAAGCTCGACTGGGACCGGCCGCCGTGGAACCGCTGGGCGTTCCAGCACATCCGTGAAATTCTGCCGACCGCCGAAGTCTGGCGCGGCAATGGCCATCGCCACCGCTTCGAACGCGCCGAGGTTGATCTCGACGGGCTGGCGGTCGAGGACAGCGAGGGCATGCCGACGACGCTCGCCGGGTTGCTCGACGAGACCTATACGGACGGCTTTCTGGTGCTCAAGGACGGCAAGGTCGCCTATGAGCGCTATTTCAACGGCATGGATGAGCGCACGCTGCACTTGTCGCAGTCGATGGCGAAGTCCGTTACCGGTTCGGTGTTCGGCATACTGGTCGGGCGCGGCCTGATCGATCCGGCCAGACTGGTAACAGATTACCTGCCGGAACTCGGCGTTACCGGCTGGACCGGCGCCAGCGTCCAGCATGTGCTGGACATGACCAGCGGCGTCCGTTTCTCAGAGGAATATACCGACCGCTATTCCGACATCGGCCAGGTCGATGTCGCCACCGGCTGGAAGCCGGTGCCGCCGGACAGCGATCCGGCCTTTCGTTGGCCCTCGCACATGTTCGAGCTGATCCTCGGCTTGAAGGACACGATCCGCCCGCACGGGGCTCAATTCGAATACCGCTCGATCGAGACCGACGTGCTTGCCTTCATCATGGAGCGGGTGACGGGCAAACGGCTGCCGCAGGTAGTTTCGGAAGAACTCTGGCAAAAGCTCGGCGCTGATGAAAGCGCCTGCTTCACGGTCGATAGCGCCGGCTATGCGGTGGCCGACGGTGGCTTCAACGCGACGTTGCGCGACTATGGCCGCTTCGGCCAGCTGATCCTCGACAATGGTGGCGGCGTCGTGCCGGCCGGCTGGGTCGAGGCGACGCGCAACGGCAGGCATGGGCCGGACTTCAGCCCCAGCCTGCCGGAGGGCAGCTATCGCAACCAGTTCTGGATCGAGGATCCGCGCTCGCGCGCACTGATGTGCCGCGGCGTGTTCGGTCAGATGATCCATATCGACTGGAACACCGGAATGGTCGTGGTGAAGCTTTCGACCTGGCCGGATTTCGCCAATGGTGCCTATTCCATAGCGACGCTGAAGGCCGTGCACGCTATCGCCACGGCACTTCGCTGAGCCCCCACAAAGAAGAAACGACCCGGAAGGAAACGCCATGACCGGCAAGACCGTGTTCGAGACCCGCTATGGCTTCCGGCGCAACCAGGTGGTGCTCGCCAACTGGCGCGAGAACCCCTTCAACCGGTGGTCGTTCCAGAACCTCGGCGAACTGGTGCCGACCGCCCGCGTGGCGGCGACGTCGGGCGTTGTCGAAACCCCCGTGCGCGATATGGGCGGCCTGCTCGGCGAAAAGGTCGCGATCGCCGGCACATCGGAGACAGTGGCTGAATTTCTCGCGCGTTCGAGCACCGACGCACTGACGGTGATGAAAGACGGCAAGATCGTCGGCGACTGGTTCGCCCCGCATATGGATTTCGGCGCCCGCCACATCATCTTTTCGATCAGCAAGTCGCTGACCGCCATCATTGCCGGCATTCTGGAAGGCGAGGGCGTATTCGACCCGGAAGCGCCGGTGACGGCCTACATCCCTGAAGCCGCCGGCTCTGCCTATGGCGATTCGAGCGTGCGGCATGTGCTCGACATGAGCGTCAGCCTCGATTTCGAGGAGGCCTATCTCGATCCGGAGAGCGCTTTCGCCCGCTATCGTCGCGCCACGCTGTGGAATCCGGGCGGCGGCACGGAGAGCCTGCGCGAATTCATTTTGACCTTGCAACGCCTTGCAGAGCCGCATGGCCAGACCTTCCGCTACCGCTCGCCGAATTCCGACCTGCTCGGACTGCTGCTCGAGCGCGCGTCGGGCCAGCGGTTCACCGACCTGATGCGCGAGAAGCTGTGGCTGCCGCTCGGCGCTGTCAGCGAAGCCTCGATCGGCGTCGACATGGAAGGCACGGCGCGCACGGCCGGCGGTATTTCGGTGACGCCGCGCGACCTGGCGCGTGTTGGCGAGATGATGCGGCAAGGCGGGGTGGCCAATGGCCGCCGCATCGTGCCGGAAGCCTGGGTCCGCGATACGGTTGCTAGCGGCGGCAGTTCCGACGCTTGGCAGCGCGGCGCGATGCAGCCGCTGTTCCCGAAGGGCCGCTATCGCAACAAATGGTACCAGACGGGCTTGCCGAACGGCGCCTATTGCGGCATCGGCATTCATGGCCAGTGGCTGTATGTCGATCCCAGGACCGAAGTGGTGATCGCCAAGATGTCGTCGCAGCCCGAGCCGGTCGACGATCCGCTCGATGTCGAAATCGTCGCCTTCTTCGAGGCGCTGAGCCGGATGGTCTGATCCTCGCCTGGCCGCCACATTAGCGCGCGCTTTCCTGTGGACCCGCCGGGCTCATGGAAACGCGGCGGTTGGCGGACCGGACGTCTGCGCCTATGGTCGCCGCTCTTTGGACGAGAGCAGGTACGACATGGCATCCGACATCAAGCGCATTGCAGCCATCATCGCGGCCGAGATCAGCGCGCGGCCCGAACAGGCGGCCGCGGCGATCGAACTGCTCGATGAGGGCGCGACAGTGCCGTTCGTGGCGCGCTACCGCAAGGAAGTCACCGGCGGGCTCGACGACACGCAATTGCGCGATCTTGCCGAACGCCTTGCCTATCTGCGCGAACTCGATGCGCGTCGCGACACCATCCTTGGCTCGATCCGCGAACAGGGCAAGCTGACCGAGGAGCTTGAAGGCAAGATCGTCGCCGCCAGCACCAAGGCGGAACTTGAGGACATCTACCTGCCCTACAAGCCCAAGCGCCGGACCAAGGCCGAGATCGCCAGGGAGCGCGGGCTGGGGCCGCTGGCCGAAGCCATCCTGGCGAACCGCTCATTGCTGCCTGCCGAACTGGCGCTGGCCTATGTCAGCGAAGAGGTGGCCGATACCAAGGCAGCGCTCGAAGGGGCGCGCGACATCCTGTCGGAACAATTCGCCGAGAATGCCGATCTGGTCGGAAAATTGCGCAGCTACATGAAGGAGCGCGCCTTCATGCGCGCCAGGGTGGTCGACGGCAAGCAGGAAGCCGGTGCGAAATTCTCCGACTATTTCGACCATGTCGAGCGCTGGGCAAATGTGCCGAGCCATCGCGCGCTGGCGATGCTGCGTGGCCGCAACGAGGAAGTGCTGTCGCTCGACATCGAGGTCGATGCCGATGATACGTCGCCGGTGAAGCCGGTCGAGCGGATGATAGCCAATGCCTATGCCATCGGAGGCAGCCTGCCGGGTGACCGCTGGCTGATGGAGGTGGCGGGCTGGACCTGGCGGATAAAACTGTCGCTGCACCTGACTCTCGATTTGATGCGCGACCTGCGCGAGCGGGCCGAGGAAGAGGCGATCCATGTGTTCGCCCGTAACCTCAAGGATTTGCTGCTGGCGGCGCCCGCCGGTTCGCGCGCCACTATGGGGCTCGATCCCGGCATCCGCACCGGCGTCAAGGTGGCGGTGGTCGACGGCACCGGCAAGGTGCTGACCACGACGACCGTCTACCCGTTCCCGCCCAGGAACGATGTGCGCGGCACGCAGGCGGAACTCGCCAAGCTCATCCGGCTGCACAAGGTCGAGCTGATTTCGATCGGCAACGGCACCGGCAGCCGCGAGACGGAAAAGCTGGTCGCCGAGATGCTGTCCGACATGCCGGCGGATGGTGGTCCGAAGCCCCTGAAGGTGATCGTCAGCGAGGCCGGCGCCTCGGTCTATTCGGCATCGGCGACGGCGGCGGCGGAATTCCCCGGCCTCGACGTGTCGTTGCGCGGTGCCGTCTCGATTGCCCGGCGGCTGCAGGATCCGCTGGCAGAACTGGTCAAGATCGAGCCCAAATCGATCGGCGTCGGCCAGTACCAGCACGATGTCGACCAGTACCGTCTCGGCCGCTCGCTGGAAGCGGTGGTCGAGGACGCGGTCAACGCCGTCGGCGTCGACCTCAACACCGCCTCGGCGCCGCTGCTGGCGCGCGTTTCAGGTCTCGGCGCGTCTCTGGCCGACGCGATCGTTGCGCATCGCGATGCGACCGGGCCGTTCGCCAGCCGGAAGGATCTGCTCAAGGTGCCGCGGCTCGGACCGCGCGCCTTCGAACAATCCGCCGGCTTCCTGCGCATCGCCAATGGCAGCGAGCCGCTCGATGCCTCGTCGGTGCATCCGGAGGCCTATGGCGTGGCGAAGAAGATCGTCGCCGCCTGCGGGCGCGATGTGCGGTCGCTGATGGGCGATAGTGCCGCGCTGAAGGCACTCGACCCGCGCGTCTTCGTCGACGAGCGTTTCGGCCTGCCGACGGTGCGCGACATCCTGGCGGAGTTGGAAAAGCCCGGTCGCGACCCGCGCCCAGGCTTCAAGACGGCGACCTTCGCCGACGGCATCGACGACATCAAGGATCTGAAGCCCGGCATGCTGCTTGAAGGCACGGTCACGAATGTGGCCGCCTTCGGCGCCTTTGTCGATATCGGAGTGCATCAGGACGGGCTGGTGCATGTCTCGCAACTGGCAGACCGGTTCATCAAGGACGCGCATGAGGTCGTGAAGGCCGGCGATGTGGTCAAGGTGCGGGTCGTCGACGTCGACATCAAGCGCAAGCGCATCGCGCTTTCCATGCGCAAGGATGGCGGCGAGGGTGGCGCACCGCGTGGCGGGCTACGCGACAATGGTGGCGGCAGGCCGGCACCACGTTCGCCGGCACCGCAGCAACGTCAGCCGGAGCGGCCGGCACAGCAAGGCGCATTCGGTGCTGCCTTGGCGGATGCGCTGAAGCGGAAGTAACTACCACGCCAGAACGGCCGGCTCCTTCTCGACCTGGCCCAGCAGCCAGTCGCGAAAACTGGCGACCGGCGGATGGCCGCGCTTGTCGTGTGGGACGACGAGATAGTAGGCGCTGCGGCTTTGCATGGGCCGGCCTGGCGCCGGCACCAGCTGGCCGCGCTGCAGTTCGCCTGCAATGAGGATCAGCGGCAGCAGCGCCACGCCGAGCCCCGCCATGCAGGCCTGGGCGGCGGTGCCGAACTGCTCGAACTGCATGCCCGGTCCGGTCGGCGCGCTCAGGCCCTGATGCTCGAACCATTCGGTCCAGGCGCCAGGACGCGTCGCCATGTGCAGCAGCGGCAGGCGGCCGATATCGGCCGGTGAGGCGATGGCGCGGCCGGCGAGGAATTCGGGCGACACGACCGGCGCCACGGTTTCGCGCACCAACAGTGTCGAGTCGGCCTCGGGCCAGTCCGGCAGGCCATAGTGGATGGCGGCATCCAGCCTCTCCCTGGCGAAGTCGAAGCGGCCGACGCGGGTGACGAAATTGATGGTGATATCGGGATTGTTTTCTACGAAATCGGGGATCATCGGCATCAGCCAGCGCGTGCCGAAGGTCGGCAGAATGGCAAGGTTCAGGATGCCGCTATGCCGATTGCTCATCAATCCAAGGGCTGCGTCACGCAACTGGCCAAGTGCTGAACGCACCGCCTCGGCGTAGATTTCGCCCGATGTCGACAGCCTGACATTGCGGCTGTCGCGTTCGAACAGCCGGCGGCCGAATTGGTCTTCAAGCGATCTGATCTGCCGGCTGACTGCGCCTTGGGTCAAATCGAGCTCCTGGGCGGCAGCGGTGAAACTGCCCAGCCGGGCCACAGCCTCGAAGGCGGCAAGGGCGCTTATGTTGGGCAAAAGGCGGCGTTGTACACTCATGATCCATTCCTAGAGCTCATTGATCGGTGAATCAATTTCGTTTGATTTTTTCGAGACGCAGGCCGATAGAACGGGCCAACATTTTGCTTCATGCATGTCATCGTTTTGAGCGACATGCATTGGTTTGGGAGAAACGCGATGGCCGCCGACAAGAACGCATTCGTCTGGGAAGATCCGTTCCTGATCGAGGGCCAGCTTTCGGAAGACGAGCGCATGGTGCGCGACGGCGCGGCCGCCTTCGCCGCCGACAAGCTGGCGCCGCGGATCGAGGACGCCTACCTCAACGAAACTTTCGATACCGCGATCTTCCGCGAAATGGGCGAGGCCGGCCTGCTCGGCATCAACATCCCCGAGGAATTCGGCGGGCTTGGCGCGAACTACGTCACCTATGGGCTGGTCGCGCGGGAAGTCGAACGTGTCGACTCGGGTTATCGCTCGATGATGTCAGTGCAGTCGTCGCTGGTGATGTATCCGATCTACGCCTATGGCTCGGACGAACAGCGCAGGAAGTACCTGCCCAAGCTTGCCAGCGGCGAGTGGATCGGCTGTTTTGGCCTGACCGAGCCGGATGCCGGCTCCGACCCGGGCGGCATGAAGACACGCGCCGAGGGGACAGCCAACGGCTACAAGCTGTCCGGTTCGAAGATGTGGATTTCCAACGCGCCGGTCGCCGACGTGTTCGTTGTCTGGGCGAAGCTGAAGGGCGAGAACGGCAAGGACGAGATCCGTGGCTTCGTGCTGGAAAAGGGCATGAAGGGGCTTTCGGCGCCGAAGATCGGCGGCAAGCTGTCGCTGAGGGCGTCGATCACCGGCGAGGTGGTGATGGAAGGCGTCGAGGTCGGCGAAGACGCGCTGCTGCCCAACGCAAAAGGCCTTGGCGGACCGTTCGGCTGCCTCAACCGGGCTCGCTTCGGCATTTCCTGGGGCTCGATGGGCGCCGCCGAGGATTGCTGGCACCGCGCCCGCCAATACGGTCTCGATCGCAAGCAGTTCGGCAAGCCGCTGGCCGGCACGCAGCTCTACCAGAAGAAGCTGGCGGATATGCAGACCGAGATCGCGCTTGGGCTGCAGGCATCCTTGCGCGTCGGGCGACTGCTGGATGAAGGCAAGATGGCGCCGGAAATGATCTCGATCGTCAAGCGCAACAATTGCGGCAAGGCGCTCGACATCGCCCGCCAGGCCCGCGACATGCATGGCGGCAACGGTATCCAGATCGGCTACCACGTCATGCGCCACGCGCAGAACCTGGAGACGGTCAACACCTATGAAGGCACGCATGACGTGCATGCGCTGATCCTGGGACGGGCGCAGACGGGGATACAGGCGTTTTTCTGAGCCGGCAACCGTTGCTTAAATTAGGTGCACCGCAACATCTCTGCTTGGAGAATGGTCGCCAGATGTGTCAGGGTTCAGCGAAATCGTTTGAAACGCTGAATTCCGGGGCTCCATGGCAATTCTGGCAGCTGTCTACCACCTGACCCACTACAAGTACGACCGGCCGGTGGTTCTCGGGCCCCAGATCATCAGGCTGCAGCCGGCGCCGCATTCCCGCACCAAGGTGCTGAGCCATTCGCTCAAGGTCGAGCCGGCCAACCACTTCGTCAATCTGCAGCAGGACCCCTACGGCAACTTCCTAGCCCGCTTCGTGTTTCCGGAGCCGGTGACGGAGTTGAAGATCGAGGTCGACCTCGTCGCCGACATGACGGTCTACAATCCGTTCGATTTCTTCGTCGAGCCGTCGGCCGAGGCGTTTCCATTCGAGTATCCGGAAGAAATCCGCGACGATCTCGCCATCTATCGCACGCCGGAACCGGCGGGACCGCTGCTGTCGGCGCTGCTGAACACCATTGATCGCAGCGCCCCCAATACCGTCAATTTCCTCGTCGACCTCAATGCTCGGCTGCAGCGCGAGATCGCCTATATCGTGCGGATGGAAACCGGCGTGTTCTCGCCGGAAGAGACCTTGGCCGCGAAAAAAGGGTCGTGCCGGGATTCGAGCTGGCTGCTGGTGCAGATCCTACGCAACCTCGGCATCGCCGCGCGCTTCGTTTCCGGCTACCTGGTCCAGCTGAAGCCCGATCTGATCGCGCTCGACGGTCCGCCGGGAACGGCGACAGACTTCACCGATCTGCATGCCTGGTGCGAGGTCTATCTTCCCGGCGCCGGCTGGATCGGCTTCGATCCGACCTCTGGCCTGCTCACCGGCGAAAGCCATGTGCCGCTGGCGGCGACGCCGCATTTCCGCAACGCGGCTCCCATTTCCGGCTTGGCAAGCTTCGCCAATGTCGAATTCGGCTTCGAGATGCGGGTCGACCGCATCGCCGAACATCCGCGCATCACCAAGCCATTTTCGGACGAAAGCTGGCAGGCCCTTGATGCGTTGGGCAACAAGGTCGATGCAGCGCTTGCCGCCGGCGACGTGCGGCTGACGATGGGCGGCGAGCCGACTTTCGTGTCGATCGACGATTTCGAGTCGGCCGAGTGGAATACCGCCGCCGTCGGTCCCACCAAGCGCGAAAAGGCGGACGAACTGATCCGTAAACTGCGCGAGCGCTTCGCGCCCGGCGGCTTTCTCCACTACGGGCAGGGCAAATGGTATCCGGGCGAAAGCCTGCCGCGCTGGACCTTTTCGCTCTACTGGCGTGCCGACGGCCAGCCGGTATGGAGCGATCCGTCCCTGATCGCACGCGAAAAGAGCGAGGCCGATATAGGCCCGAAGCAGGCCGAAAGCCTGCTCACCGCGATTGCCGGCGAACTCGGCATCGACAAGGCCATGGTCAGCGAAGCCTATGAGGATCCGGCCGAATGGCTGCTCAAGGAAGGCAAGCTGCCCGACAATGTCGATCCGTCCAACTCCAGGCTGGAGGACCCGGAAGAACGCAGCCGCATGGCGAAAGTGTTCGAACGCGGGCTGACCAAGCCGTCCGGCTATGTGCTGCCGGTGCAGCGCTGGAATAGCCAGGCATCGGATCCGCGCTGGCGCTCGGAAAAATGGAAGACGCGGCGCGGCCGGCTGTTCCTGGTACCCGGCGATTCACCCGTCGGCTACCGCCTGCCACTCGGCACGTTGCCCTATGTGCCGCCGGAGCAATTCCCCTACATCGTGCCGGTCGATCCGTCGCTGCCACGCGGACCGCTGCCCGCGCGTGAAGCCATCCTGCCCTCGGCGGCTCCGGCTGAACTGGAAGGTGCCGACGAGATGGCGCGCCGCCAGCAAGCGGCATCGTTCACCGCTGCGACCGGCCAGCAGGACCGGGTCGAGCAGGAGATCACCGAGATCGGCGGCGCGGTGCGCACCGCGCTTTCGGTCGAGCCGCGCGATGGGCGGCTTTGCGTGTTCATGCCGCCGGTCGAGGCGCTGGAAGACTATCTCGAACTGGTCGCTGCGGCCGAGAACGCGGCGAAGGCGATCGGCCTTCCCGTGCATATCGAGGGCTACGGCCCGCCTCACGATCCGCGCCTCAACGTCATCCGCGTCGCGCCTGATCCCGGCGTCATCGAAGTCAACATCCATCCTGCTTCCAACTGGCAGGATTGCGTGGCGACGACGACGGCGATCTATGAGGAAGCGCGGCAGACACGGCTTGGCGCCGACAAGTTCATGATTGACGGCCGCCACACCGGCACCGGCGGCGGCAACCATGTCGTGGTCGGCGGTGCGACACCCAATGACAGCCCGTTCCTGCGAAGGCCGGACCTGCTGAAGAGCCTGGTGCTGCAATGGCAGCGCCATCCGTCGCTGTCCTATCTGTTCTCCGGCCTGTTCATCGGGCCGACCAGCCAGGCGCCACGCTTCGACGAGGCGCGTCACGACTCGCTCTACGAGCTTGAGATCGCGATGGCGCAGGTACCGCATCCGGACCGGGGCAACGCACCCTTGCCATGGCTGGTCGACCGGCTGTTCCGCAATTTGTTGACCGACGTCACCGGCAATACGCATCGTTCGGAAATCTGCATCGACAAACTGTTTTCGCCGGACGGACCGACCGGTCGGCTGGGACTGGTTGAATTCCGCGGTTTTGAGATGCCGCCCAATGCGCGCATGAGCCTCGCGCAGCAACTGCTTGTCAGGGCGATCATTGCCCGCGCGTGGAAGAGCCCGCTCGATGGCCGCTTCGTGCGCTGGGGCACGTCGCTGCATGATCGCTTCATGCTGCCGCATTATGTCTGGGCCGATTTCCTCGACGTGCTCGACGACCTCAAGCTCAACGGCTTCGAATTCAGGCCCGAATGGTTCGACGCCCAGCTCGAATTCCGCTTCCCGTTCTGCGGTCAGGTTCAGCATGCCGGCATCAAGCTGGAACTGCGGCAGGCGCTCGAACCCTGGCATGTCATGGGCGAGCAAGGCGCGATCGGCGGCACCGTGCGTTTCGTCGATTCCTCGGTCGAACGGCTGCAGGTCAAGACCGAAGGGTTGAATCCGGAGCGCCACGCGATCGTCTGCAACGGCCGCATCGTGCCGATGAAGGTCACTGACAATCGCGAAGTGGCGGTGGCGGGTGTCCGCTTCAAGGCCTGGCAGCCGGCATCGGGCCTGCATCCGGCGCTGCCGGTCAACACGCCGCTGGTCTTCGACATCTATGACCGCTGGTCGGGACGTGCGGTCGGCGGCTGCGTCTACCACGTCGCCCATCCCGGCGGGCGCAATTACGACACCTTTCCGGTCAATGGCAACGAGGCGGAAGCTCGGCGGCTCGCCCGCTTCGAACCGCGCGGCCATACGCCATCCGCCTATGTGATCCGTGAAGAACAACCGGCGGAAGATTTCCCGATGACCCTTGACCTTCGGCGGCCGGCAAGACTCTGATCAGCGATGGCAAAGGGGAATCACAAGAGGGGACGCGGCAAGCCGCAGACCCACAGCCTGCTGGAGCACTACCAGCCGATCGACGGCGTCGTCGACGAGATGGTCGATGCGTCAGGCAATCCTCGCCCGGCCTGGAAGCATTTTGTCGAGGCGCTCGAGGAACTTGGCGCTGAAAAGCTCGGCCAGCGCTTTGCCCGCGCCGACCAGTATCTGCGCGATGCCGGCGTTTATTACCGCGTCTATGACAAGGCCGGTGCCAATGAGCGCGAATGGCCGCTGGCGCATGTCCCGGTTCTCATCGAGGAGAGCGAGTGGGCCGCGATCAGCGCCGGCCTCGTGCAGCGCGCCGACCTGTTCGAGGAAACCATCGCCGATATCTACGGGCCGAACCGGTTGGTCGAGAAAGGCATCCTGCCGGCGGGATTGATCGCCGCCAGCCCGGAATATTTGCGGCCTGTCGTCGGCACCAGGCCGGCCGGCGGCCACTTCCTGCATTTCTGCGCCTTCGAACTCGGCCGCGGGCCTGATGGCCGATGGTGGGTCCTGGGTGATCGCACGCAGGCGCCGTCCGGCGCCGGTTTCGCACTGGAAAACCGCGTCGCCACCACACGCGCGCTGTCCGACATCTATGGCGAGATGCATGTGCACCGCCTTGCCGGCTTTTTCCGCCGTTTTCGCGACGCGCTGATCGGCATGGCCAAGGAAACCGACGGCCGCGTCGCCATCCTGACGCCGGGGCCGCTCAACGAAACTTATTACGAGCACGCCTACATCGCCCGCTACCTCGGCATCATGCTGCTCGAAGGCGAGGATTTGACCGTCTCCGGCAGCCGGCTGATGGTGCGCACAGTTTCCGGCCTGATGCCGATCAGCGTGTTGTGGCGGCGGCTCGACGCCGCCTTCGCCGATCCGCTCGAACTGCGCGCGGATTCGCAGATCGGCACGCCGGGCCTGGTCGAGGCGATACGCCAGGGCGCGGTTGCTACCGTCAACGCGCTGGGCTCCGGCCTGATGGAGACGCGCGCGCTGCTTGCCTTCCTGCCCAAGATTTCACGGGCCTTGCGGGGCGAGGAATTGCTGCTGCCAAGTGTCGCGACATGGTGGTGCGGGCAAGCAACCGAACGCGCGCATGTGCTGGCCAACATCGATCGCATGGTGATCGGGCCGGCGCTGTCGACGAGGCTTGCCTTCGAGGACGACGATTCAACGAAGCTAGGCTCGGCTCTGTCGGCCGGGGAGCGGGCGGAACTGGTGGCGCGCATTGAACGTGATGGCGGCGATTTCGTCGGCCAGGAAGCGGTGACGCTTTCGACGACGCCCGTCTATGTCGGCGGCTGGCTGGAGCCGCGGCCAGCGAGCCTGCGCGTCTACCTGGCGCGAACGCCGGAGGGCTGGACGGTGATGCCGGGCGGTTTTGCCCGTATCGGCCTGTCGCTCGACCCGACGGCGATCGCCATGCAGCGTGGCGGCCAGGCGGCGGATGTCTGGGTTGTCAGCGACAAACCGGTGGAGCGCGAGACGCTGCTGCCGCAAGAAGGCGACAGTTTCAGCCGCACCAGGCCCGGCAGCCTGCCCAGTCGCGCGGCGGAGAACCTGACCTGGCTCGGCCGCTATATCGAGCGCTCGGAAGACACGGTGCGTATCCTGCGCGCCTACCATGTGCGGCTGGCCGAAACCTCCGACCCGGATATGCCGCTGCTCGCCGACATCAGGGATTATCTCGAACCTTTCGGCATCGATGTGGAGACGGCGATCCCGTCAGGGCTGATTGGCACGCTGGATAGTGCGGTCTACAGCGCCGGGCAGATCCGCGACCGCTTCTCGCCCGATGGCTGGCTGGCGCTGAAGGACCTGTCGAAAACCATCCATCAGTTCGCAACGACGGTCGCGCCCGGCGACGACGCGACCCGGGCGATGACAGTCATCCTGCGTAAGCTCGCCGGCTTTTCCGGTCTGCTGCACGAGAACATGTACCGCTTCGCCGGTTGGCGCTTCCTCGAGATCGGCCGCCGGCTGGAGCGCGGTATCCAGATCTCCCGCACGCTGGCGCGGCTGACCAGCGCCAAGGCGCCGGACGGCGCGCTCGATATGATGCTGGAAATCGGCGACAGCGTGATGACCCATCGCCGCCAATATCCGGTGCAGGCCGGTCGGCGCACGGTGATCGACCTGCTGGCGCTCGATCCGCTTAACCCGCGCTCCATCCTGTTCCAACTTGAAAGGCTGAAGGCCGAAATCGGCCTGTTGCCGTCGCTCGGCGGGGAGGGACAAATGTCGCCGGCGGCGAAGGAAATCCTGCAGCTCAACACCCAGATCGCCATCAAGGAGCCTTCGGATATGACGGCAAAGGCGCTGGACGACCTCGCCTATGAAATCGGCGGCCTCTACAACAGCCTCGCCAAAGCCTATTTCGGCTAAGCAGGTTCCGCAAAAGTGTCGCACGGGTTTTGCGACAAGAACCTGCGCAAAGGCAGAAAAATAGAACATGCTCTACGATATCAGGCTTCATCTGCATTACGATTACGCTGCGGCGGCCGGCGGCGGTCGTCATCAGGTGCGCGTACTGCCGTCGACGATATCAGGCGTGCAGCGTGTCATCGCCGCATCCCTGTCCTTTGCGCCGGCACCCAACGAGCGTTCCGACTTTTCCGATTTCTTCGGCAACAACGTGACCTCGATCGCCTTTCGCGACGCGCATGACGCGCTCGACATCAGGATGAGCGCCCGCGTGTCGGTGTCTCGGCCCGAGCCCGGGCTCGACGTGTCGCCCGATATCGCCCGGCTGAGGCAGGAGCTCGCCGCGATGCGGTCTCTGGCACCTGATGCACCGCACCACTTCCTGACGGCCAGCACCCATGCCGGCATCGACGATGCGATCACCGCTTACGCACGCGACAGCATCGCCGGCTCTGCCGCCGGCACGGCCGTGAGCCTGTGCAATCGCATCCATCGCGATTTCACCTATGACGGCGAAGCGACAACGGTGCGGACCCGGGCCAGTGATGCCTTCAAGTTGAAGCGCGGCGTCTGCCAGGACTTTTCACACATCATGATCGCCGGCCTGCGCGGGCTCGGTATTCCGGCCGGCTATGTCAGCGGCTTCTTGCGCACCATCCCGCCGAAGGGCAAGCCCCGGCTGGAAGGCGCCGATGCCATGCATGCCTGGGTCAAGGTCTGGTGCGGGCGCGATGCGGGCTGGCAGGAATTCGATCCGACCAACGGCATGCGGGCCAGCAACGACCATATCACCGTCGGCCACGGCCGCGACTATTCGGACGTGGCGCCGATCGTCGGCGTGCTCAAGACCACGGGGGGACAGGTTGGCGAGCAAGCTGTCGACGTCATTCCGGTCGTGCTCGAAAGAGCCTGAAGCAGGTCGTACACGCAGCGGTATTTGCGCCGCAATTCGGGATGGACAAGTATTCGTTTCGGGGTGACGGTAGTTGTATCTCAAGCGCATGGCGCGAGGTTTTGTAATTGAGAGCAATCAGCGTCGTCATTCCTGCCTGTAACGCGGCGGCGACCATTGCTGCAACGCTGGCATCGCTACGCAGCGAGGCCGAGATCATCGGCGAGATATTGCTGGTCGACGATGCGTCGACCGATGGCACGGCAACCATCGCGCGGGAGGCCGCGGCACAACTCTCGTTGCCGCTGCGCGTGCTGTCGGCCAAATGCCGCGATGCAGGCGGTGCCCGCAATTTGGCGCTGGCCGAAGCGGTCTATTCCTGGGTCTACCTGATCGATGCCGACGACCTGCATCTGCGGGGCGGGTTGCGCGCACTGCTCCGCAAGGCCCGGGAGCAGCCGGAGGCCGACATGATCGTGGGTGCCTACCGGCGACGGGTGAACGGCCAGGACCGGCAGATCAAGATGCCGAACGGCTATCAGGCTGCGTGCCTGGCAAATGCCTCGGCCTATGTGAAAGGCGACATACGTTCGGTCGCCGTGGGCAGCGTTCTGGCATCGCGGACCCTGATCGGCGAGACGCGGTTCCCCATCGGAATGGCCTATGACGAGGACACGCTGTTCTGGGCACGGCTGATGAGCAAGGCATCGCTCGCCATGGTCTCGCAACCTGTCATGGTCTATGAGGTTTCGCCGGTACGTTCCGATGACCGCTTTGCCCTCAACCCGGTGCGGCGCTTTCTGGACTGGCGCCGGGAACTGCGCACACTCACCGACTGCAACATCCCGTTGTCGGCGCTCAAGGCCAGGGAAGGGCTTGTCGCCCTCAAGATCGCCCGGGTCCACTATGCGCGCGGCGATCTGGGCACCGCGGCGCGCTTCCTGGCGGTAGCCGCGGCCGCGCCGAAGCGGCGCTCTGAAGCTTGGCGCTGCCTGCGCTACAGGTTCAAGCTCGCGGCGCGGCGGCGTTTGTCGGCGCCGCCGATCAAGCTGCAAGGCGCTCTGTAGGCGCCGGCCAGCGCGATATCGGCGCGAGGCGCTTTTCGGACGGCGGGTGGAACCAGGGGTCGGCCAGTGGCTTATCTACGGAATTCGCGTGGAGCCGACATGTTGCAAAAATCCGGATTGTCGCCCGGCCGACCGGCTGGCGAGGACGCTGTATCGCCAGATGGTGCGCCCAAAAACGGGGCACAAAGCTCGGCCGACCATGCGTCGCTTAGCTATGTCAGTGATGCCGAGCCCGGTATCCGGCGGCTGAAAACAGGCAAGGGGTTCTCCTACAAGGGACCGGACGGAGGAACAGTTTCGGCCACTACCAGGGCCCGCATCGAGGCGATCGTCATTCCGCCGGCCTGGACGGATGTGTGGATTTCGCCGGACGCGGACGGCCATATCCAGGCAACCGGCAGGGACCAGCGCGGACGCAAGCAATATCGCTATCATCCGCAATGGGCCGAAGAGCGCGATGGGGCCAAATATTCGAGCCTGGTTGCTTTCGCCGAGAGCCTGCCGGACCTGCGGCACAGGATCGACAGCGATCTGCGCCGTCGTGGCCTGCCGTTCGAGCGTGTCGTCGCCGCGGTCGTCTGGCTGCTCGACAACACGATGATCCGCGTCGGCAATGCCGCCTACGCCCGCGACAACAAGAGTTTCGGGCTGACCACGTTGCGCGACCGGCATGTGGATATTGTCGGTTCAAGCCTGCGCTTTGCCTTCAAGGGCAAGTCGGGCAAGGAGTGGAAGCTGAAGCTGGTCGACCGCCGCATCGCCAGGATTGTGCGCGGCGCGCAGGACCTGCCAGGCCAGAAGCTGTTCCAGTATCTCGATGAGGACGGCAACAGGCGGCCGGTCCGCTCCGAGGACGTCAACCGCTATATCCGTGAGGCGGTCGGTGACGCCTTCAGTTCGAAGCATTTCCGCACCTGGGGCGGCACCATTCACGCCGCGTCGCTGTTTGCCCAAACGGAACTGCCGCAAAGCCAGGCGCAGCGAAACAGGGCGATGAACAGCGTCATCGACAAGGTTGCCGAGCGGCTGGGCAATACGCGTGCCGTCTGCCGCAAATGCTATATCCATCCGCGGGTCTTCGAAGCGTGGTCCGAAGGGCGGTTGCTGAATGAAATGGCGCAAGCCAACAAACGCAAACGCTCCATCGATGGTCTCGATGACGAGGAAGCTCTCGTGCTGCGATGGCTGAAACTGGGAGAAAGCTGACCGGCGCGGCTGGCCGTGGCCAAATCCGTCCACATCTGGATTTTTTTATCGACGTCGTGTCGGGATCGGTCTTACTGTTTCGTCCTTTGACAGAGAAAAGGACCAGCCATGCTCTACGCAATCCTCTGCTATGCCTCCGAAGATGTCGTCTGCTCCTGGAGCAAGGCACAGGACGATGAGGTCATGGCCAATCTCCTCGACGTTCAGGACAAGTACGCCAAGGCTGGTCGGCTCGGCCCGGTGGCACGGCTTCTGCCGACGACCGCCGCGACGACCCTGAGAAAGGTCAAGGGCGAATCGGTCGTCATCGACGGGCCGTTCGCCGAGACCAAGGAACAGTTCCTCGGCTTCTACACGCTCGAATGCGCCGATCTCGACGAGGCGGTGGAGTTCGCTCGCGAGCTTTCCGAAGTCAACCCGAGCGGCGGCTCCTATGAGATCCGGCCGGTCTCGATCTTCAATCCCGCCAAGGTTTCCGCATGACCGAGATGGCCTGGATAAGCTCCGCGATCAGCGCCGCCCGCCCGCAGGCGATGGGTGCGCTGCTGCGTTATTTCCGCGATCTCGATACGGCGGAGGAAGCTTTCCAGGACGCGTGCCTCAGGGCGCTGAAGAACTGGCCGCAGAACGGGCCGCCGCGCGACCCGGCGGCGTGGCTGATCTTCGTCGGCCGCAACAGCGGCATCGATGCGGTGCGCAAGCGCGCCAAGCAGGCGCCGATGCCGGAGGAAGACCAGGTTTCGGATCTGGAGGACGCCGAGAGCGATATCGCAGAGCGGCTGGACGGGGCGCACTACCGCGACGACATATTGCGGCTGCTGTTCATCTGCTGCCATCCTGATCTGCCGGCAACGCAGCAGATCGCGGTGGCGCTGCGCATCGTCTCCGGTCTTACGGTCAAGCAGATCGCGCGCGCCTTCCTGGTTGGCGAAAGCGCCATGGAGCAGCGCATCACTCGCGCCAAGGCGCGCATTGCGGATGCCGGCGTGCCGTTCGAGACGCCGGGCGCGGTCGAGCGGTCGGAACGCCTCGCCGCCGTCGCCGCCATGGTCTACTTGGTCTTCAACGAGGGCTATTCGACCAACAGCGGCGAGGCGCCGGCCCGCGCACCGCTGTGCGAGGAGGCGATCCGGCTGGCACGGCTCCTGCTGCGGTTGTTCCAGACCGAGCCGGAGATCATGGGGCTGACGGCGCTGTTGCTTCTGCAGCATGCGCGCGCACCGGCCCGTTTCGACGAGAGCGGCGAGATCGTGCTGCTCGAAGACCAGGATCGCAGCCTGTGGAGCCGCAAGATGATCGATGAGGGGCTGGCGCTGGTCGACAAGGCGCTACGCCATCGCAAGCCCGGCCCCTACCAGGTGCAAGCGGCGATTGCCGCATTGCACGCGCGGGCCGAAAGGGCCGAGGATACCGACTGGAACGAGATCGACCTGCTCTATCGCTTGCTGGAGCAGATGCAGCCGTCGCCGGTGGTCACACTCAACCGGGCCGTCGCGGTCTCGAAGGTGCGTGGACCGGCGGAGGCGCTGGCCATGATCGAGCCGCTGGAAGAACGGCTTTCCGGCTATTTCCATTTTTTCGGCCTCAAGGGGGGCCTCTTGATGCAGCTCGACCGGGGCGACGAGGCGCGCGTCGCCTTCGACCGCGCCATAGCGCTTGCGAACACGGCGGCGGAAGCTGCCCATATCCGCATGCATATCGACCGGCTGATCAGGGACGGTGCGGTACGCCCAGCGGCAAAAAAGGCAAACTGAGCGCCATCTGCCCCATCTGGCTCAATCGTGCAGTTTGGGCTTAGACCATGCCGGGGTGGTGATTTTCCCTTGAAACGAGTAATGCCACGCGATGATCGTGCCTGAGGTGCCTTTGTGCACGCGGGCAGCATGGCGCCAGGCTTTGACCGGCATGCCTTTTGTGCATGTCGTTGTTCCAAAACCGGGGGCACTTTTGGCGACATGCATTATGAGCGACGGGATCTGAAAGGGACAAGAATGACGATAGACAAGGAAACGACCGAACTGCTGGCGAAACTGGGTGTGGCCGAGGAGACGCTTGTCGGCGGCGACCTGATCGTGCGCAGCCCGGTGACGGGCGAGCAGATCGCGGCGCTGAGGACGATCTCGCCGGCCGAAGCGGCTAAGACCATCGATGCCGCGCACAAGGCCTTCCAGGCCTGGCGCATGGTGCCCGGCCCGCGGCGTGGCGAACTGGTGCGGCTGCTGGGCGAGGAGCTGCGTACGCACAAGGCCGAGCTTGGCCGGCTGGTCTCGATCGAGGTCGGCAAGATCCCGTCCGAGGGCCTCGGCGAAGTGCAGGAGATGATCGACATCTGCGATTTCGCCGTAGGCCTCTCCCGGCAATTGTACGGCCTGACCATCGCCACCGAGCGCCCGGGCCATCGGATGATGGAAACCTGGCATCCGCTCGGCGTCGTCGGCGTCATTTCCGCCTTCAACTTCCCGGTGGCCGTGTGGTCGTGGAATGCAGCCCTGGCACTGGTCTGCGGCGACGCAGTGGTGTGGAAGCCGTCGGAAAAGACGCCGCTGACCGCACTTGCCTGCGAGGCTATCTTCAAGCGTGCGGTCGAGCGCTTCGGCGCGGACGCACCTGATGGCCTGGCGCCGGTGCTGATCGGCGACCGCGCCGTCGGCGAGATCCTGGTCGATCACCCCAAAGTGCCGCTGGTTTCGGCAACCGGCTCGACCCGCATGGGCCGCGACGTCGGCCCGCGGCTGGCCAAGCGCTTTGCGCGCGCGGTGCTGGAACTCGGCGGCAACAATGCCGGCATCGTCTGCCCGACCGCCGATCTCGACATGGCGCTGCGCGCGATTGCGTTTGGAGCGATGGGCACGGCCGGCCAGCGCTGCACGACGTTGCGGCGCCTGTTCGTGCATGACAGCGTCTACGACGCCTTGGTTCCGCGCCTCAAGAAGGCTTACGAGAGTGTGTCTGTCGGCAATCCGCTGGAGACCTCCTCGCTGGTCGGGCCACTGATCGACAAGGCGGCCTTCGACGCCATGCAGAAGGCGCTGAAGGAAGCCGCTGCCCATGGCGGCAAGGTGACCGGCGGCACGCGGGTCGAGAACGGCCATCCGGATGCGTACTACGTGCACCCGGCGCTGGTCGAAATGCCAAGCCAGGTGTCACCGGTGACGGAAGAGACCTTCGCGCCGATCCTCTACGTGATGAAATATTCGGACTTCGACGCGGTGCTCGACGAGCACAATGCCGTGGGGGCAGGCCTGTCCTCGTCGATCTTCACCCGAGACCTGCAGGAATCCGAGCGTTTCCTGGGTGTCGACGGATCGGATTGCGGCATTGCCAATGTCAACATCGGTACCTCGGGCGCCGAGATCGGCGGTGCCTTTGGCGGCGAAAAGGAAACCGGGGGCGGCCGCGAGAGCGGCTCCGACGCATGGAAGGCCTATATGCGGCGCGCTACAAACACGGTGAACTATTCCAAGGCGCTGCCGCTCGCCCAGGGCGTGTCATTCGATATCGACTGAAAGGCTCGCCGGCTTGGGCATCCCCGCACGGGGGATGCCGCACCGGTCAGCTGCCTGCCGGCGAGTCGAAGGCCTTGACGAACGCGACATCGATGATAGCCAGCTTGACGGCCTGGGCGGTCATGTATTCCCGGTAGAAATCGCCCGACACCCACATCACCGAATTGCCGCGCTGGCCAAGCCAGCCAACGCTGCCGAGGTCTTCGGCATCCCGCAGTTTGCGTGCCAGGTGGGTTCGCGACAGCTTGAGCCATTTGGCGAAATCGCCGATCGAGACGACGCCGGTCGGTATTTCAGCGAGGCCGGCATGGTCGGGATCGACGCCCGATATCAGCCAGTCCATGACGACGCCGCCATTGTTGAGCCAGGTGAACAGCGAAAAGGTCTGCCTGGGCTCGCGCACGGGGCTGGAGGAGATCAGGCCGTCGGCCACCAGCGGCTGCACCCTGGCGAGAGCATCGGGCCGCTCCAGAAACGTCGCCAGACGGTTCGCACCGTCGAGACTGTCCAGCGTGTGCAGGTGCGCCATCATCCAGCCGGCAACCGTCTCCAGCGTGTTCACCGTTGGCTGAATGGGGCGGATGCGGCCGTCCTGTGTTGCCGGCAGGTGCTCGATGAAATTGTAATGCAGCATCTCCTTGAGGAAGGCGTCGGCGGTGTTGCGGCTGGCGACGGAATTCTCCCGGATGACGTCGATGAAACGCGCCGCCGTCAACTGCTTGCGGTAATCATCGGGCTCCCGTCTGAAATGCAGGGCGAGGCCGATATGCGCCATCAACCAGCGCTGCTGGGTGGCAAATATCGAGGCAAGCCTGGGGTTCATCCCATAGGCCTGGATCATCGCCTGCGCCTGGGCACGGACACAGCGATGCAATGCCGGGCGACCGGCAATATGGTCAAAGGTCTGCGTCATTCCCCCCATGTTCCGATCCAGCCTTACGGCCACGAAGACGCAGATCACATTTTCAGCCTTCACGGCCCGTGTCCAGACGCGCCCTGTCTATAACAGGTTATGATCGCCAGGAGACAATGTTCTCGGTCCGGGCAGATGTCGATCGCGCCGACCCTCAGCGGTCTTCCGGGACTGGAAAACAGGCGGCGAATGCCGCATCGACAATGGCCAGCTTGGCGGCCTGGACGGTCATGTACTCCTGGTAGAAGGTGTTCGACACCCACATCACCGAATGGCCGCGCTGGCCGAGCCAGCCGATGCTGCCGAGTTCCTCGGCAGCGCGCAGCTTGCGGGCGAGGTGGGTCCGCGACAGCTTGAGCCACTTGGCGAAATCTCCGATCGAAACCACGCTGGTCGGAATCTGGTCCAGGCCGGCATGATCGGGGTCGATGCCCGACATCAGCCAGTCCATGACGATGCCGCCATTGTTGAGCCAGATGAACAGGGAAAAGGTCTGGTTGGGCTCACGCACCGGCTTGGAGGCAAGCAGGCCGTCCGCTACCAGAGGCTGCAGCCTGGCAACCATGTCGGGCCGCTCAAGGAATCTGGCCAGCCGGTCGGCACCATCGAGATGATCCAGCGTCTGCAGATGAGCAAGGACCCAGCCGGTGAAAGTCTGCACGGTTGCCGCCGTTGGCTGCAAGGGGTGCGTGCGCCCGTCGCCACCCGAAACATACTCGGCGACATGATAGTGCAGCATCTCCTTGATGAAAGCGTCCGCCGTGTTGCGGCTGGCCACCGCGTGCTGGTGTACGAACTCGATGAAACGCGATACCGTCAGCTCCTTGCGGCGGTCGTGCGGATCGCGCCTGAAATGCATGGCAAGGCCGACATGACCCATCAGCCAACGCTGCTGCGTGGCGAAAATGGAAGCCAGTCGCGGGCTCGTTTCATAGATGTCGATCAGTGCCAACGACTGTGCCTGGACACAGCGATGCAGGGCCGGATGGCCGGCAATGTCTTCCAGATTCAGCGCCTTCCTCCTCATGTTCCGAGTTAACTCCAACAGCGGAGTCGCGTCCACATTTTCCAGCCTTCGACAGCTGTGTCCAGAGGCACCGAATGCGAAGAGCAAGCCCAACCCGAACATGGGCCGGCCACGACCGGTTCATGGTGGGGTCCGCTAACCGGTTGGTCGCCGACCAGGGCAGGTTCCATGGCGACGACGATCCCCTATCCTATGGCTACACCTATTCTGCCTCGGCAAAGGTGTTGCTCTGGTCGGGGTGCTTGACCGCGCGACCGGCGACAACGTGGGCAGCTACGACATCAGCTATGTCAGCGCCGATTTCAGCATCGGCAGGCGTGCGGTGACAGTCACGGCCAATTCGGGCCAGGGCCAGATTTACGGCGATGCCGACCCCTCCTCCTATGGCTACACCAGCACCGTCTCGGCAGTGGTGTGGGCTTGGTCGGCGCTCTCGATCGCGCCTTGGGAGAGAACGCCGGAGCCTACACCATCGCCCAGGGCGGCATCACCAACGCCGCCAATTCGAACGGCGATATCACCTATGACCTAATGCCATGGCCGCTTGGGACCGCAGCCTCTGGCACCAGCGACCGAAGCGGTCGACATAGATGTAGATGATCGGCGTCGTGTAGAGGGTGAGGATTTGGCTCAGGATCAGCCCGCCAACGATGGCGATGCCGAGCGGCTGGCGCAGCTCGCTGCCATCACCGAGGCCGATGGCGAGCGGCACTGCGCCAAACAGCGCCGCCATGGTCGTCATCATGATCGGGCGAAAGCGCAGCAGGCAGGCTTGGCGGATCGCATCATGCGCCGATTTGTTCTCGGTGCGCTCCGCGGCCATCGCGAAGTCGATCATCATGATCGCGTTCTTCTTGACGATGCCGATCAGGAGGATGATGCCGATCAGCGCCATGATCGAGAACTCGATGTCGAACAGCGTCAGCGTCAGCAAAGCGCCTACGCCGGCCGAGGGCAAGGTGGAGAGGATGGTCAGCGGGTGGACATAGCTCTCGTAGAGAATGCCGAGCACGACATAGACGGCGATCAGCGCGGCAAGGATCAGCAGCGGCTGGTCGGAAAGCGAATCCTGGAACACACGGGCCGTGCCCTGGAAACCGCCATGGATGGTGGCGGGCATGCCGATGCGATCCGCCGCCGCGTTGATCGCGGCCACGCCGTCGCTGAGTGCCACGCCAGGCGCCAGGTTGAACGACAGCGTGGTGGCGACGAACAGACCCTGGTGGTTGACCGAAAGCGGCGTGCTGCCGGGGCCATAGCTGGCCAGTGACGACAACGGCACCATCGTCTCGGTGCCGGTGCTGACGGCCGATCCGGTCGAGGCGGCGGTCTTGCCGGTGCTGGTGATCGAATTGGTCGCCTGGTTGCGCGCGGCGTCGGTCGCCGCGGACGTGGCGCTGCTCGACTGCCCCGGCGTGACGAACGTGCCGGCGACAGCGTTGCTCGCCTGCGAACCATGCACCGAGCCGCCCGAAGTGCTGACATAGACCTGTTTCAGCGCTTCAGGGTTCTGCCAGTATTGCGGCGCCACCTCCATGATGACGTGGTACTGGTTGCGCTGGACATAGATGGTGGAAACCTGGCGCTGGCCGAAGGCGTCATAGAGCGTGTTGTCGATCTGGCCGACGGTGATGCCGAGCCGCGTCGCGGTATCGCGGTCGATGACGATGTCCGCCTCCAGCCCCTTGTTTTGCTGGTCGCTGTTGACGTCGGTGAGCTTCGGCTCGGTCTGCAATGCCGCTGCCAGTTTGGGAGCCCACTGCGCGAGTTCGTCGAAATTGTCGCCCTGCAATGTGTACTGATACTGGGCGTTCGACTGACGCCCGCCGACGCGGATATCCTGCACCGCCTGCAGGAAGAGCCTGGCGCCCGGCACCACAGCCAGATCGCGCCGCAGCCGCGCGATCACCTGGTCGGCGGAGACCTTGCGCTCGGCCAGCGGCTTCAGCGACACGAACATCGAGCCGGAATTGGTCTGGCCGCCGCCGGTGAAGCCGACCGCAGCGTCCACGGCCGGGTCCTTGCTGACGATGCCGGCGAATTGGCTGAGCTTCTGCGACATCGACTGGAAGGAGGTCGCCTGGTCGGCCTGGATCGAGCCGGTCAGCCGGCCGGTGTCCTGCTGCGGGAAGAACCCCTTGGGGATGGTGACGTAGAGATATCCGTTGAGGCAGAGCGTCGCGGCGAGCACTGCCATGACCAGCAGCGGGTTATCCAGCGCCCAGGACAGCGACCGGCGGTAGCCTGCCAGCATGGCGTCGAAGATGCGCTCGCTGAAGCGGTAGAGGCGGCCGTGCGTGCGTTCCCCTTCGGGGCGCAGCAGGATCGAGCACATCATCGGCGTGGTGGTCAGCGAAACGGCGAGCGAGACCAGGATTGCGGCCGACAGCGTGATGGCGAATTCGCGGAACAGCCGGCCGACAATGCCGCCCATCAGCAGGATGGGGATGAAGACGGCGATCAGCGACAGGCTCATCGACAGCACGGTGAAGCCCACCTCCTGCGCACCCTTGATCGCCGCTTCGATGCGACCCATGCCGGCCGAGATGTGGCGGGAGATGTTCTCCAGCACGACGATTGCGTCGTCGACGACGAAGCCGGTGGCGACCGTCAGCGCCATCAGCGACAGATTGTCGATGCTGAAGCCGAGCAGGTACATGGCGCCCAGCGTGCCGACCAGCGACACCGGCACCGCCACAACAGGCACCAGTGCGGAGCGCACGTCGCGCAGGAAGGCGAAGACGACCAGGATCACCAGGCCTATGGCGATCATCAGCGTCTGTGCGACTTCCCAGAGCGAGGCGCGGATGGTGGTCGAGCGGTCGACCGCCCGCGACAGGTCGATGGCCGGCGAGATCGCAGCCCGCAGCGAGGGCATCAGCGCCTTCACCCGGTCCACCGTGGCGATGATGTTGGCGTTGGGTGAGCGGTTGAGGATGATCAGCACGCCCGGCTTGCCATCGACCAGACCGGCATTGCGGATGTTCTCGACGGAATCGTTGACCTGACCGACGTCGGAAAGCCGCACCGGCGCGCCGTTGCGATAGGCTACCACCAGCGAGCGATAGGCGTCCGCATGGTTGGCCTGGTCGTTGGCGTATATCTGATAGCGCTGCGAGCCGAAATCGATGGCGCCCTTCGGACTGTGGGCATTGGCCGAGGCGAGCGCCGCCCTCACGTCCTCCAGCCCGATGCCGTAATCGTAGAGCGCCTGCGGATTGAGCTCGACGCGCACCGCCGGCAGCGAGCTGCCGCCGACCGACACTTCGCCGATGCCGTCGACCTGCGAGAGTTTTTGCGCCAGCACGGTGCTGGCGGCATCGTAGAGCTGACCCTTGGACAGCGTGTCCGAGGTGAGCGTCAGAATGAGGATCGGGGCGTCGGCCGGATTGACCTTGCGATAGGTCGGGTTGGAATGCAGGCTGGACGGCAGGTCGGCGCGCGCCGCGTTGATCGCGGCCTGGACATCGCGCGCCGCACCGTCGATGTCGCGGTCGAGGCCGAACTGCAGCGTTATGCGTGCGCTGCCGACGCTGCTCGACGAAGTCATTTCGTTGACGTCGGCAATCTCGCCGAGATGCCGTTCGAGCGGGCTGGCAACCGTGTTCGCCACCACCTGCGGGCTGGCGCCCGGCAGCGATGCCCGTACCGAGATCACGGGGTAGTCGACCTCGGGTAGCGGCGCCACCGGCAATTGCGGAAACGCCACCAGTCCGGCCGCCAGCAGGCCGAAGGTCAGCAGCGTTGTCGCCACCGGCCGCCGGATGAAGGGAACCGACAGGTTCATGGCTCGGCGTCCGCACCATAGGCACGGGGAAGGCTGGGCTCGATGACTTGCAGGCGCGCGGCAAGGCGATCGAACCAGAGATAGATGACCGGCGTTGTGAACAGCGTCAGGAGTTGGCTGACGAGCAGGCCGCCGACGATGGTGACGCCCAAGGGATGGCGCAGTTCAGAGCCGACGCCGGTGCCGAGCATCAGCGGCAGCGCGCCCAGCATCGCCGCCAGCGTCGTCATCAGGATCGGGCGGAAGCGCAGCAAGCAGGCCTGGTAGATAGCCTCGCGCGGCGCCATGCCTTCATTGCGCTGCGCGTCGAGCGCGAAGTCGATCATCATGATGGCGTTCTTCTTGACGACGCCGATCAGCAGGATGATGCCGATGATCGAGATGATGGTCAGGTCCTCGCCGGCGATCATCAGCGCCAGCAGCGCGCCGATGCCGGCCGAAGGCAACGTCGACAGGATGGTGATTGGGTGGATGAAGCTTTCATAGAGCACGCCGAGCACGATGTAGACGGTGATCACCGCGGCCAGGATCAGAAACAGCGTGTTGTCGAGCGAAGCCTGGAAGGCGCGCGCCGCTCCTTGAAAATTGGTGATGACGCTGAGCGGCATGCCGATCTCGCTCTGCGCCTGCTGGATCGCGGTGACCGCTTTGCCGAGCGACACACCAGGCGCGAGGTTGAACGAGACAGTGGTTGCAGGGAACTGCCCCATATGGGTGATCTGCAGCGGTGCCGTGGCGACATGGGTGCTGGCGACCACCGAGAGCGGCACCGGGCTGCCGCCGCTCGATGACGGCAGGTAGACCGAAGACAGCGCCTTCAGCGAATCCTGCAGGGACGGATCGGCTTCGAGAATGACCCGGTACTGGCTGGATGTGGTGAAGATGGTCGAGACGATGCGCTGGCCGAAGGCGTCGTAGAGTGCGTTGTCGATTGTCGCCGGCGTGATGCCGAAGCGTGCGGCCTGGTCGCGATCGATGTCGACGAAGACGGCGAGGCCGGCATCCGACAGGTCGCTGGCGACGTCGGCGACCTCAGGCAGCGTGTTGAGCTTAGCCAGCAGCTTCGGCGTCCATAGCGTCAACTCGTCCGGATTGGCGTCCTGCAGCACGAATTGATACTGCGTGCGGCTGACCGTGCCGTCGATGGTCAGGTCCTGCACAGGCTGCATGTAGAGGGTGACATCAGCCGTCGCGACGGTGGCCTGCTTCAGGCGGGCGATAACCTGCGTGATATCGGCGGTGCGTTCTTCATGCGGCTTGAGGTTGATCAGGATGCGGCCGACATTGAGCGTGGTGTTGGTGCCGTCGACGCCGATGAAGGACGACAGGCTGTCGACATCGGGATCCCTGAGGATGACGGCGGCAAGCTGCTGCTGACGCTCGGCCATCGCGGCATAGGATATGGACTGCGGCGCCTCGGTGATCGCCTGGATGACGCCGGTGTCCTGCACCGGGAAAAACCCCTTGGGGATGACCACGTAGAGTGCCACCGTCAGCACCAGCGTGGCAGCCGCCACCAGCAGCATCAGCGTCTGCCGGTCGAGCACCCAGGTCAGCGCTTGGCCGTAGCCCCGGATCACCCAGTCGAAGAAGTCGCGGCTGGCGCGCTGCAGGGCGTTTTCACGTACCGCCGACATCGGCTTGAGCAACCTGGCACAGGCCATCGGCACCAGCGTCAGCGACACTATCGCCGAGATCAGGATGGTGGTGGCCAGCGTGATGGAGAATTCGCGGAACAGCCTGCCGACGACATCTCCCATGAACAGCAGCGGGATCAGCACCGCGATCAGCGAGACGGTCAGCGAGATGATGGTGAAGCCGATCTGCTGCGAGCCCTTGAGCGCCGCCTGCAGCGGCGTATCCCCTTCCTCGACATAGCGCGCGATGTTCTCGATGACGACGATAGCGTCGTCGACAACGAAGCCGGTGGCGATGGTCAGCGCCATCAGCGAGAGGTTGTCGAGGCTGAAACCGAACAGGTACATGATACCAAGCGTGCCGACCAGCGACAGGGGCACCGAGAGGCTCGGGATGAGCGTGGCGCGCGCGCTGCGCAGGAAGACGAAGATGACCAGCACGACCAGCAGGATCGAAAGCGTCAGTTCGTACTCGACGTCGCGCACCGAGGCGCGAATGGTGGTCGTGCGGTCGGTCAGCACCTTCACATCGACGGCGCTGGGCAGCGAGGCCTGCAAGCGCGGCAGCAGCGTCTTGATGCGGTCGACCACGTCGATGACGTTGGCGCCGGGCTGGCGCTGGATGTTGACGATGATCGCCGGCGTGCTGTTCATCCAGGCCGCCAGCCTGTTGTTATCGGTGGCGTCGACCACATCAGCAACATCGCTCAACCGCACCGGCGCGCCATCCTTGTAGGCAACGATCAGCGAACGGTATTCGTCGGCGCTCTTCAGCTGGTCGTTGGCGTTGATGGTGTAGGCCCGCGACGGCCCGTCGAAATTGCCCTTCGGCGTGTTGACATTGGCGCTGCCCAGCGTGGTGCGCAGATCGTCGAGATTGAGACCATAGGCTGCGAGCTTGCGCGGATCGGCCTGGACGCGCACGGCTGGGCGCTGGCCGCCGCTGAGGCTGACGAGGCCGACGCCCGGCAGCTGCGAAATCTTTTGCGCCAGCCGGGTGTCGGCAAGCTGCTGCACATCGCGCAGTTGCATCGTCTTGGAGGTGAGGCCCAGCGTCAGCACCGGCGCGTCGGCGGGATTGACCTTGGCATAGATCGGCGGCGCCGGCAGATCGGCCGGCAGCAGATTGCCGGCGGCATTGATGGCCGCCTGCACCTCCTGTTCGGCGACATCGAGCGAGATCGCCAGGCTGAACTGCAGCGTGATGACGGAGGAGCCGGCCGAACTGACCGAGTTCATCTGATTGAGGTTGGCGATCTGGCCGAGCTGGACCTCCAGCGGTGCCGTGACCGAGGACGTCATCACGTCGGGGCTCGCGCCGGGATAGAAGGTCTGCACCTGGATGGTTGGATAATCGACCTCAGGCAGCGCCGACACCGGCAGATAATTGTAAGCCAGTAGGCCGGACAGCATGATGGCAACCATGAACAGCGACGTCGCCACCGGCCGCAGGATGAAAGCTCGCGACGGGCTCATTGCTGTTGCCCGGACTCCGCCTGCCCCGACTCCGCGTGGCGATGCTTGCGGCCCTGGCCCTTGTGCCTGCCCGTGTCGTCCGGCTTCGGCGCATCAGGGGCGGCCTGCTCCGGTGCCTGCGCCCGTGGCTGTGGCGCTGACCCTGCTGGCGTAGGCGTTGAGGGCTGCGCAGGTGTCCGTGCTTGCCCGTCCTGCCGCAAATTGATGCTGGCGCCGTCGCGCAGCTTATCGGCACCATCGACGACGACGCGGTCGCCAGGGTTCAGGCCCGACAGGATCTCGACACGTTCGCCATTGGTGACGCCAGGCGTGACCTTGCGCACGGAGACGGTGCTGTCGGGGTTGACCAGATAGACAAAGGTGCCGGGCACGCCGCGCTGTATCGCGGCGATCGGAGCGATCGCCACGTCCTTGTGCTCGTCGACCAGCAACTCGACGTTGACGAACTGGTTCGGATAAAGCACGCGCGTTTCGTTGGCGAAGCCCGCTCGCAGCTTGATGGTGCCGGTGCTTGGGTCGATCTGGCTGTCGAAGGTTTCAAGCTGGCCGTCGGCGAGCTTCTTGCTGCCTGCGCGATCGTAGACGGAGGTAGGCAGCGTGGCGCCCTGCCGCAGGCGTTGCGCGATCGCGGGCAATTCATCCTCGGGCACGGTGAACAGCACGCTGATCGGCTGGACTTGAGTGATGATGACGATGCCGTTGGTATCGGCAGGGGTCACGTAGTTGCCCTGATCCACCTGACGCAGGCCGGCGCGACCGTCGACCGGAGCCAGGATGCGGCAATTGTCGAGATTGAGGGTCGCGGTCCGGACCATGGCCTGGTCGACCTCGATGGAGCCGGCATCCTGCGCCACCAGGGCGACCTGCGCGTCGAGCGTCTGGTGCGTCGCGGCGCCTTGCGTCACCAGCGTCTGGTCGCGTGCGAGATCGAGCTGGGCATCCCTGAGCATGGCCTGGTCGCGCGCCAACTGGCCCTGCGCCTGGTCGAGCGCCGCCTGATAGGGGCGAGGGTCGATTTCAGCCAGCAAATCGCCCTTGCTGACGTCCTGACCTTCCTTGAAGTTCACCTGGACGAGCGGGCCGGTGACCTGCGGCTTGACCGTGACGGTGGAGAGCGAGGTCACCGTGCCAAGCGCATCGAGGGTGACGTCCATCGTGCCTTTTTCGATCACGGCGGCGCCGATTGTCGTCGGCTGCGCGTTTCTTCTGCCGCCGGGCTGCCTGGCCTCGACATGCGGGCGCTGGTAGAGATAGGCGCCGGTGGCGGCGACAATGGCGACAAAGATCAGCCAGGGAATCCAGCCACGCGAACGACGTGGCACGACAGTCGTCTGCAGGGGGATTTCCAACTGCTGGTCCATGGCGGCATCTCTCACCCCCATCAACCAATATGGCCGAAACCGACCCAAGTCGAATTAACACTTGGACAGGTTTGAGCGGTGCCGGCCGGCCGATCCTTGCCGTTTTTTGCTGGGCACGGTCCGGTGCGCGTGCTGGCTACCACGAGTCGACGCGGTCCAGCATCGCCTCTCACGTCAGCGCTATTTCGTCAGCCGATCATGCCCGATGAAACCGGCTGGCTTTCGCCGGTTGCCCGATCTGGCATCAGCCGCAAACGCGGACCTCTTCGATCACCCTGTGGTGGTGGCGCCAGTGCCTGACCAGTTCGATGTGGCAGCGGTGATGCCGGTGGTGGCGGCGATATTCGCCGTACCGGTATCCGCCATTGTCATACTGAACATCCTGGTCGCCATCATACTGATTGTCGTAATAGCGATCGCGGTGGTGACGGCGAATAATGATCCCACTATCGGAATCGTCATCCGGCAAATATCGGTCGTCATCGTCGGACTGGATGGTCACGCTTGCCGCTTGCGTCGGCGCAGTGATCGCCGCTGTCGCGGCCAATGCCAACAGGCAAGCCAGAATCAGCTTTTTCATCTCGTCCTCCTGCGCGTTCGGGACATGTTAACTGGCGGAGGAACTGGGCGTTCCGCCTAATTTTACACACTTTGCGACGCGGAGGACATCAAGGCGTCATCGTCCACCCGTTCCAGGCGTACGAAGGCCGTCAGCGGCAGGTGGTCGGAGGTAACGCGCGAAAGCGGCGTGTCATGCGCGTTGATGGCGGCAATCATGCCGTGCCTGTTGGCCATGATCCGGTCGAGCGCCAGCAGTGGCAGGTTCGACGGGAAGGTGGGGACCGCCGGCGGCTGCGGGCCGAACGTTGCATGCAGCGTGTTGAGAGCGGAGCGGTTGCCAAGTCGCCATTCGTTGAGGTCGCCGAGCAGCAAGGTCGGTCTTTCGTCCGGGCTGTTCATCAGGTCGAGCACGACGCGCGCCTGCTGGGAGCGCGAGCGGCGCAGCAGGCCAAGATGGGCGGCGATGATGCGCAGCGTCTGGCTTCCGTCGAGGTCGATCTCCGCCACCACCGCGCCGCGCGGCTCCAGTCCCGGAAGCTTGATCTGGTGCACGTCGCGAACGACGCCCTTCTTGAACAGCAAGACGTTGCCATGCCAGCCATGGCCCTTGCCGGTGGCCGAAATCGGCACCGGAACCAGGCCGGTTTCCCGCTCGAGCCGGGGCAGGTCGAGAAGCCCATTACGGTCGCCGAAGCGATTGTCGGCTTCCTGCAGCGCAATGACATCCGGATCGATTTCGCGGATGACGCGGATGGTCCGTTCCGGGTCGAATTTCCTGTCGACGCCGATGCATTTGTGGACATTGTAGGAGGCAACCAGCGTGCCGGTGGTGGCTGTCGTCTTGAGTGCGGCGGCGTTAGCCTTCTGCATCCGGCGGTCACGAAGGGACAGAAGCATGCTTGCCGGGAGGCTGCGTCCAATTCTGTGCATCTTTGTGCTGCTCGTCCTCGCTGGCATCAATTCAGAAGCCGGATACAGTGAAAATAGGCAATTTCCGCGTATGTTCCATGACGGACGAGTTCCTCAAGCGCACCTCCGCCTTAGAGATAGGGTGAACCGAGCCACAATACCCGGTCGATCAGCCTGATAAGAAACGGCCGGGCTCGCAAAGCTTCCAGCGTCACCGGCACGGCGGAGGCGATCGCCGACCCGATCCGCGCCTCGATCTCGCTGGCAAAGCCGGCATCGAGCACCTCCAAGTCGATCTCGAAATTCAGCCGCAGCGATCGGGCGTCTAGATTGGAAGAGCCGACATAGGCCCACACGCCGTCGATCGAAAGCAGCTTCGAATGGTCGAACGGTCCCTCGGTGCGCCAGACACGGCAATAGTGTTTGAGCACCTGATCGAACTGCGCCATCATCGCGCGGTCGACGAGGAAAAGATTGTTCACCGCCGGCACCACGATGTCGATTTCGACCCCGCGCCTGCCGGCGGTGATCAGCGCGCTGATCAGTTCCCGATCCGGCAGGAAATAGGGCGACATCACGCGTATAGACTTGCGGGCGACCGAGAATGCACCGATCAGCAGCTTGTGGTTGGTCTCGTTGCTGGCATCCGGGCCGGAAGCGACCGCCCGCACCATCATCGGTGCGCCTGGCGACGGCGCCAGCGGGGCGATGCGCCAGGCGTCGCCTTTCAGCGCCTCGTTGGTGGCGAAGCGCCAGTCCTCGGCGGCGACCGAAAAGAGGTCGGCGACGATCGGACCGGTCACCCGGAAATGCGTGTCCCTGGCGCTGTTGGAGCCGGCGAATTCGGCAGAGAAGCCTTTTCGGATGTTCATGCCCCCGGTGAAGGCGGCGATGCCGTCGACCACCAGGATCTTCCGGTGGGTCCTCAGATTGGCGTAGGGCAGGCGCAGGCCCATGACGATGTTGCCGTTGAAGACATCGGCGGGGATGTTGGCCTCGCGCAAATGCCCCAGGATGCTCGGCACCGAGTAGCGGGCGCCGACGGCATCGATCAGCACGCGGACGGTGACGCCGCGGTGGACGGCGCCGGCAAGCGCCTGGACGAAGAGCAGGCCGACGGCGTCATTGTCGAAAATATAGGTCTCGAGCAGGACGCTGCGCTCTGCACCATCGATGGCCGCGCACATGGCGGCATAGGCCTCGTCGCCGGTCTCCAGCACATCGATTCCATTTCCAGGATTGAGCGCGCGCCGCGCCACCCTGTCGCCCAATGTCCGCAAGCCCGTGAACCGTTGCCCGTAGCGCTCGACGATCAGGGCCTCTTCGACAGCGACGTCGCGCTCGTGCTTGGCGGACACCGCGCCATCGGCAAACGGGCGCTGGGCGGTGATCGTGGCGCGGCGAATGCGGTTGATGCCGGCGACGGCATAGATCAGCACGCCGAGGATCGGGGACAGCACCATCACGCCGACCCAGCCGGTGGCGGCACGGACATCTTCCTTTGTCATGACGGCATGGACGATGCCGACCGTCGCCATCACCACGGAGATGATCGCCAGAATCTGAGGCCAGTGAGTCGCCAGGGTCGCCAACATGCCGAGACTATCCAGCGAGCGGTTGCAGAAGGCAATGCAGCCGCTCGTGCCGTGCATTCGGTGGATGGTGGCATGCGGCCTTGGCTGAAAAGTTCGACCGGCCGCAGAGATCGATGGGTTGAAGCACCCCGATAGTTCCTGTTCAGAAGGACAAACCTGACCCAGGGGAAGCATAGAGCCTGGCATCGTCCTGTCCTGCTCGGGCTCTTATGCTTTGGTACCACCTCTATTGACGCGCAGCGCCGGCCGCCGCGATGAAGTATTTTTTGGACGCGGCACCCCAAGGGAGGTGCCTGAAAAAGCGTTCAACCTCCGGTTGGATTATCGACAACCGCTATCCGAACCGGCCATGATTCTGGGCAGATCGGCCCACTGGCTTGCGATTTTCTGTGCTTTCCCACTGAATGGGGCGTCCGGATACAACCGCAGCGAGCCGAAGTTATGTGCTATTTTTGCTACATCTCGCAGCCTTGTTGCCCAAAAGGGCTATTTAGCGCCCTCTAAATCAATAATCGCTCACACATTCCGTGAATTTGTGGATAATCCACCGACGGGCAGGCCTTGGCTTGGTTAGCGCTCTGAAGAAGGACGCTGGGGAAACGTTAGGGTGGGATTATGAATACGACAGGTATGTCGACCATAGGCAGGCGCCTTGGTCTGTTGATGGCGGCCACCATGCTGACCTGCGGGGGCGCTCATGCGCTTACGCTCAAGGAGGCGATGGCTGTCGCGGTGGAATCCAATCCCGAGATTGGACAGGCGATCGAAAACCGCGAAGCAATCGAGTTCGAGTTGCGGCAGGCCAAGGGCCTTTACCTTCCCAGTGTCGATGTCGAGGGATCGGCTGGTGTTCGCCGGCTCGACAATTCGTCCCGACGCTCGCTGTCGATAGAGGACGATTCGCTCTATCCGGCGGAAGCGAATCTGGTGGTGACCCAGAAATTATTCGACAGCGGAGCCCGTCGCGCGGAATTGAACCGCCAGGCATCGCGCGTCGACGGAGCGTCGTTCCGGGTGCTGGAACGGTCCGAATTCATCGGGCTGTCCGTTGTCCAGGATTACCTCGAATACATGCTGCAGGCTTCGATCGTTTCCGAAGCCAAGAAGAATCTGGGTTTCCATCAGGCGATACTCGGCGACATCCGGCAAGGCATCTCAGGCGGAGCCTTGAACGAGGCCGACCGCCAACAGGCCGAGGAGCGTCTGTTCGCGGCCAAGGCCCGCATGCAGGAGGCGACCGAAGAGCTGGAAGCCTCCAAGATCCGGTTCTTCAAGACCGTCGGCAAGCCGCTGGTCAATGCTTCGCGGCCGGGTGATGTCGCCGCCGCGCTTCCGCGGTCACTGGATGACGCGATCGGCCTGGCACGACAGAACAATCCGCGCGTTCACATGGCCACCAGCGATATCGACGCCGCGGCTTCCCTGGTGGATGCGGCCCGGGCGAAATATGGCCCTGAAGTCATTGCTGAAGGTCGGGCCAGGGCAGGCACCGACATTGACGGCGACGACGGGGACACCAATGACCTGCAGGCGCGTCTGGTGCTGCGTTGGAACCTGTACCGCGGCGGCATAGACAAGGCCAATGAACAGGAGCAGATCCGCCGCGCCAGCGAGCAGCGGCTCGCCTATCATCAGGTCTTGCGCGAAATCGAGGAAGCCGTTCGCACCTCATGGGATCGCCGTTTCCGGCAAGCCGATCTGGCGAAGACCCTGAGGCAACAGGCCGCCGCCAATGAAAAGCTGGTCGCTTCCTATCGCGAGCAGTTCAAGGTTGGACAGCGCTCGCTGCTCGACGTGCTCGACGCGCAGAATACGCGGTTCAACACGGCAACGCTGGCGGATACCGCGTCCTACGCATCGCTGTTTGCCCAGTACCGGCTCCTGGCCGCGACCGGACAGTTGCTGAAAACGATGAATCTCGAGCCGGCAAAGCAAGCGACAGCCTATGCTCGCACCGAGTTTGCAACACCGGAAACCGCGGACACCGAGACCTATGCGCGGACGCCATCGGAGCAGAAGAACGACCTGCCATTCGATATCCTCGCCCCGGTGAGGAAGAAATAAGACGACGCAAGGTCCAGCGAGCGTCCTGACGGGCAGATCGTGAACCAGCAACCCAATATCCTCTCCCCCAAGGAGGCGTTCAAGGCCTGCTTCTCGGCCGTTGCCGGATATCTCGGCAGGCCGAGCGCGGAGACCGTTCTGTTTGCCGGCGTGCCGCTCTCGGACACGCGAATTGCGGCCGACGACATCAGGCACCTTGCCGAACGCATCGGCCTGGAAGTCACCGAGTTCAATCACCGCGATTTTCTCAGGGGGCGTATCGACCTGCCGGCAATCGTCTTTCGCGTCAGCCAATTGCCGGTTGCCCTGCTCGCTCTGGGCGAAGACGATGCGTATATCACCGCGCCCCAGGAAGACGGCCGCACCACGATCGGCCGATCGGAACTGGCCGCCAGCTACATCAGCGGCGGCGCTTCCTTCTCGATCACCTATGCCAATGCCGCCGAAACCATGTCGGTCGGCTCGGCGGCCAGGATCGAGCGGAGACATTGGCTTACGGGGACGATGGGCGCTTTCTGGCGCACCTACTCAAAAGTCGTACTGGCGGCGGTGTTCATCAATCTGCTGGCCATAGCCTCGCCGATCTTCACCATGAACGTCTACGACAGGATCCTGCCGAACAAGGCAATATCGACACTATGGGTGCTGGCTCTCGGCATCGGCGCGGTCATCCTGTTCGACCTGCTCTTGAAGACGGCCAGGGCCTCCCTCATCGACTATGCCGGGCGCAAGGCGGATCTCCGGATATCCTATCTGCTGTTCGAAAAAGTGTTGAACTCGTCGCTGTCGGCGCGCCCCGGCTCGACCGGTGAATACGCAAACAGGGTCACGCAGTATGAATTCGTCAGGGAGTTCTTCACCTCAAACACCATCAGCGTGTTCATCGACACGGCATTCGTCTTCGTCTTTCTCCTTGTGATCTATGCGATAGGCGGATGGCTGGTGATCATACCGGCGCTGGCCTTCGTGATGTCCGTCATCGTCGGCCTGATCACCCAGCGCCGCATCGGCAAGCGCGTCGCCGCCTCGATGAACGAAGCGTCGCAGCGCCAGGCCCTGCTGGTCGAATCCATCTCGACGCTGGAGACCATCAAGTCGCTGCGCGCCGAGGCGTATCTGCTGCGAAAATGGGGAGAGCACTCCAAGAACGCCGCCAACACGTCCGAGAAGATCAAGCAGCTTTCGGCGGCGGCGGGCAACATCACCCAATCCATACAACAGCTGGTGACCGTCGCCCTGGTCGTGGCCGGCGCCTATGCCTTCTCGGAAGGGCATGTTTCGACAGGAGCAATCATAGGAACGGTGATGCTGGCGAGCAGGGCCGTGGCGCCGCTCGGCCAGATCGCCATAACGCTGTCCCGGTTTCGCCAGGCCATGCTCTCGCTGAGAATGGTGAATTCGATCATGGCTCAGCCGGAAGATCGACCCGACACGGTGGGCTTCGTCAACCGCCCCATCCGCAAGGGGGCGATGGTGTTCAGGAATGTCGGGTTTGTCTATCCAGGCTCGGAAAACGAGGTTCTGACCGGCCTGAATATCTCGGTCAAGCCGGGTGAGCGGATCGGCATCATCGGCCGCATAGGATCGGGAAAGACGACAATGGGGCGGCTGATCGGCCGGCTCTTCCTGCCGACGTCCGGTGAGCTGCTGCTGGATGGGATCGACATTCGCCAGTATCACCCGTCCGAGGTTCGCGCCGCGGTCGGCATCGTTGCGCAGGCCGGCGACCTGTTCTCGGGCACCATCAAGGAAAACCTCCTGATGGCATGCCCCGAGGCTACAGACGAACAGATCATCGAAGCGGCAAAGGCTGCCGGTGTCGACGATTTCGTTTCACGCCACCCGCGCGGCTACGACATGAATGTCGGCGAGCGCGGCACCAATCTTTCCGGCGGCCAGAGGCAGACGGTGGCAATCGCACGCCTGCTGCTGACCAAACCGAAAATCGTCTTTCTGGACGAGCCGTCGGGCTCGATGGATCTTGCATCGGAACGCCAGTTGATCAAGCAGCTCAAAGTCGCCTTCGACCGCGACACCACGCTGATCGTCTCGACACATCGCTTCAGCATGCTTGAGCTGGCCGACCGCCTGATCGTTATCGAACAGGGCAGAATCGTTGCCGACGGACCGAAGGACCAAGTCATACAGGCGTTGCAGAAAACAAGCGCCTGACAAAACAAATATTGCTGCATCCAATGCGTTGGGGCGTGGGAAATGCTTGCCAGAGAAGATCGACCGCCGCTGTTTGCGTCGGCGTCCATATTCATCATCGGAGCGCTCTTCGTGGTCTTCGTCGCCTGGGCGTCCTTTGCCGAAGTCGATGAGATCGCACGCGGCGACGGCAAGGTCATACCCGCTTCCAAGACCCAGATCATTCAGGCGAGTGAAGCCGGTGTCGTTCAGGAAATCGCCGTGACGATTGGCCAGGTGGTCAAGAAGAACGATCTCATCATCCGCCTGGACAACACGCTCAACACGTCCAGTCTCGGCGAGCAGCAGGCCAAGGCGCGCGCGCTGGAAGTGCGCATAGCAAGGCTGAAATACGAACAGGCCGGCAATCTCTCGGGCCCATTTCCGTGCCCGCAGGACATCCAGTCGGTCGCTCCGCAAATCTGCGACAATGAGCAGAAGCTGCTCATCGCCCGGCGCGGGAACTTCGATAACAAGCTATCCGTGCTCAAGTCACGCCTTGACCAGCGCGAGAGGGAACTGGCCGAGGCGCAGGCCAATTCCGATCGTCTTACAAAGAACCTGGTCGTCAGCGACCAGGAGGCAAAACTGGTCGACGCGATGGTCAAGAAAGGCCTGATGGCAAGGACCGAGCAACTCCGGGTGGAGCGCGAACAGACCGAACTCAACGGCCAGCTGAACCTTGCGGGCGAAACGATAAAGAAGATCAAATCGTCGATCACGGAAGCCCAGCTTCAGGTCGAGGAACTCGGCCTGCAATTGCAGCAGGAGGCGTTGGACGACCTGACCCAGGCGCTGGCGGAACTTTCGGTGGTGGATGAGACCATAAGGGGAGCCACCGACAAGGTCGCGCGCACCGACATCCGTTCTCCCGTGGACGGCATCGTCAACACGCTGGAGCTTAACACGGTCGGGGCCTTCGTTCAGCCTGGCGCGGTCGTCGCCGGCATCGTGCCGACCTCCGAGACGTTGCTGGTGGAGGCACGGGTCTCGCCGCGGGATGTCGCGTTCATCCGTCCCGACCAGGAGGCCCTTATCAAGGTCACCGCCTATGATTTCTCGATCTTCGGCGGCATCGAGGGCAAGGTCTCGAACATCACAGCCGACAGCCTGGTCGATCAGAAAACGGGGGAACCCTACTATCAGGTGCGTGTGGCGACCGACAAATCCACCCTTCAAAGAGACGGCAAGGCCTATTCGATCATCCCCGGAATGATCTGCTCGGTCGACATCAAGACCGGGCGCAAGACGATCCTGCACTACCTCCTGAAGCCGATCAACAAGGCGCGCGAGGAGGCGATGAGTGAGCGGTAGCGCCAGCCCTCATCATTCCGGTCGCGAGCGGCTGCTGCCTCCAGTCGCCGCCGAGGATTTTGGACTGGAATTCCGGGTTGTGGCGCGCGGCGGCATCCGGCGCGGCATCCGTCTGGAGCGGGCATTCTGGATGTCGCTGAAGCAGATGGCCGAAAGCAGGAAGTGCACGATCGGCATGCTCATCGACGAGATCGCCGAAAGCCAGGCACAGACAGGAAATTTGACATCCGCGATCCGGGTGGCCTGCATGCGTGGGCTGGGGGACGAAAACCTGACCTTGCGAAGGCTTGCATCGATCAACACCATCAACGCCATACTGGTCGCTTGCCCGTCTCCCGCCTTTGCCCTGGCTTCGTCGAAGAAGATCCTGTCGTTCAACGCGCCGTTCCAGCAATTGGTCAAACGTCAATTGCCGATCGCCCCAAGCGATGACGCACGGCACGATCTCAAGCTGGCGCTGGACCTCAATGTGGCCGACATATTCGCGCGGCTCGATGCCAATGGCGAATCGCCGGTGGCCACCGGTTTTGTCATCGGCGCGGGCGACCGTCGATACCGGGGACAATTGAATGCGGTGCGGGCTCCGGTGCTCGAGCCGGAGCTGCTGATGGCGTTCGTCTTCGGCGGCTAGAGCAGTTCACCGTTACACTTACCGGAGTTGCTCTGCATGCATCGCCAATGCTGGCGAACCTATGGCTGAAAGCCTTCGCCGGGTGCGACGGTTGCGAAACCGCCCTTGATGTCGGCCATCTGGGCTCCGCCCGGTCTTGAACCGTGGATCCAGGCCCGGTCCGTGCTGAACGAATAGAGCGGAACGTAATCCGGAAGATCGCTGTCACGCACGACAGTGTTGCTGAGGCTGTCGAGAATGAAGGTGCCGCTGCCTGTGCTCACCGACAGCACTGCGTGAAAGAAGCCTCTCTTGCGATCTTGGAGGACGACAAGCGCCATGCTCTGCGTGGGAATGCCGGCCCTCAGCAGGGCCGTCATCTTGAGGATGGCAAAATCCTCGCAATCGCCGGCTCGCCGCTCGAGAATCTCCGAAGGCTTCGCCCAATAGTCGAGCTTGCCGTAGACGACGCTGTCTTTCCTGTAGGCGATCAGGCGATTTACGCTGCTGTTGACGAAGGACAGCTTCTCGCTGAATCCCTTGCCTTGAGCGGCGGCAATTATGCCGGCAAAAGCCGCGCTCTTGTGCTCGCAGGGGCTGCCTGCCGAACAGGCGGCGATTGCCCGGTAGACGGGCGCCCAGCGAGCCGCGACGGGAAAATTGCGCATGGACAAGGCAACCGATCCGAAGACCCCCGGAATGATCGACGCGGTCTGCAGCGGATCTATCCCGGCGTCATCTCGCGCCGTTGACGAGCCATCCCCGCGGCCAACATCTGGGCCATAGCTGCCGGTGACCAGACCGATCCGGTAAGCGCCCGCAGGCTGCCAGGGCTGGGGCCTCGCCAGCGAAACACCGCCGAGACTGGGTGGCGTCTGGACCTTCTCCGGAGGCCTGCCGGATGCGGCGATATCGCTCGCGAATGA
>NZ_RZTE01000002.1:149926-153604 GCF_003997415.1 Mesorhizobium sp. M7A.F.Ca.MR.245.00.0.0
CGGCCCCGCCAAGCCGACAAGCCCGATTGCCAGCAGGAGCATCTGGAGCCGGGTTTTTCCCGGAACTGATTTTTGCTTTTTCATAACGCCCACCTTTGACTGTGGACGCTACCAATCTTGTCTCAAATTATTGGAAAGGAAGGTGGATAAATATCCAGCAACTGTCTTTATCCATTTTGCTTAAAATTTTATTCAAATTTATACTTTGGTTTACCGGAAAATTGCCGACCAGCTATCCGTCAAGGAGGTCTCCAGAAACCTACATATAACAGGTTATATTGTAGCGGTTTACCACGTGTAAAAAATGCCGGGCAATGCATATCATAATATATGAAATAGATTAGGGGGCAGTTGCAAAGTAGAAGTGGCCGCTGTCTCTATCCGGTAAATATCGGAGGGGTTTCAGCCATGACGAACAATATCGAGTTGGACAGCTTTTCGGCTTCCTTGAACGAGCATTCCGTGTCCAATGAACACGGCGATCAGGCATCACCGGCGGAAATCCGGGTCGCACAGGCAAATTCGACGCAGCCCGCGCCGGCAGCGTCCGAACCGGTGCCGGTCGATGTCGGCGGCGGAGCGCCTGTCAAGCCGGAAGCCCCCGCGGAAGCAAAGGCACCGCCGGCAGCCGCGCCGCCCGAATATGTAGCCGACGCCAGCCATGTGGTGAGGCTTCCGGCCAACGCCTCCATCGACAACATCAAGGTCGACGGCCAAAACCTTCTGCTCGAACAGGCCGACGGCTCGGTGATCGTGATCAAGGACGGCGCCCTGAACGTGCCGACCTTCATCATCGGCGACGTCGAGGTGCCGCGCGTTGCGCTGCTGGCAGCGCTGGAAGCCAGCCATGTCGATGTCGCCTTCGGCGCCGACGGTTCCATGTCGGCTGGTCCTGGCGGCTCGAATTCAAGCGCAGGCGGAGATTTCTCGGTTCCCCCCGGCGGTATCGGCGACGGGTTCGACCTGTCGGCACTGCTGCCTCCGACTGCCTTGCAGTTCGGGCTCCTGGAGCGGCGCGAACTGTTCCCGTCCATCGTCGACAGGCAGGTTTCAGTGACGGCCACGTCACTGCTTGCCCCGACCGAAGCGGCCAGTGAAGCCGGTCTTGACGGCGGCCAGACACAATCTCCCGGCAGCGACGCGCCAAGCAACGCCGAGACCTCCGGCATCGGAACGATCAGCATCGACGCGCCGGATGGAATTGGCTCGATCGTCATCAACGGCGTCACCGTCACCGGCGTCGGCCAGCAGATCCCGGGCGATTTCGGCTTCCTGACGATCGTCTCCTTCAATCCGAGCACCGGTGCCATCGAATACAACTACACGGTGACCGAATCAGTCGCTCATCCCAATCAGACGAACGGATTCGATCCCAACGACACGGTTCCGGACAATTTCAGCATCACAGTCACGGATGTCGACGGCGATTCGGCCAGCACCACCTTTGCCGTTGCCATCGTCGACGACGTGCCGACGGCGGTTGCCGATATCGACAGCATCGCGGCCGGCCAGTTCGGCCCGGCGACAGGCAATGTACTGGTTGGCGGAACAGATGCCGGCGACGCCAACGCGACGGACGGGGTTGCCGATACCAAGGGCGCCGATGGCGCAACTGTGGTTGGCGTGCAGGCCGGCAACACCAATACCGATGTCGACAATGCGGCCACGCTGAACGCGCCGATCCAGGGCAGCTACGGCACGCTGACACTGCTGGCGGACGGCTCCTACAGCTATGTGCGCGCTGCCGGCACGCCCGGCGGCGTCAACGATGTCTTCACCTACACGATCAAGGACGGCGACGGCGACACCTCGCACACCACGCTGACGATTTCGATCGGCAACTCGACGCCTGTGATCACCGACCTGACGCCGGAGGCCATCGGCGGCGACGTTGTGGTCAACGAGGCGGCGTTGAATATCGGCACGCCGGGCGGGCCTGGGTCCGATCCGGCAAGCACGGCCGAGACCGGCGCCGGCACCTTCACCGTCTCCTCTCCCGACGGCATCAACTCACTGGCGATCGACGGCAACGCCTTCATTACCAATGGCGTGTTCACGGCGGGCTCCTTCACCACCGCATTTGGCAACACGCTCAATGTGACGGCTTACAATGCCGCTACCGGCCAGGTGAGCTACACCTATACGCTGCTCGACAATGAGGCGCATGATCCCATTCAGGGCCAGAACAATCTGTTCGAGAACTTCACCATCACGCTGACTGACCAGGATGGTCAGAGCGACAGCGGAACGCTCGCCGTCAACATCCTCGACGATGTGCCGACGGCGGTTGCCAACAGCAACAGCGTTGCCGAGGGCGGCATCGTGAGCGGCAACGTGCTGACCAATGACGTTGCTGGCGCCGACGGCTTTGCGGCGGGCGGCGGGGTTGTCGGCGTGGCCGCCGGCAGCAACACCGCGGTGCCGGTGAGCGGCGGGCTTGGCGGGGCGGGCATTCCCGGCACCTACGGCACGCTGACGCTGAACGCCAACGGCAGCTACAGCTATGACGGCCTGCCCAACGCGGTTCCGCCGGCAGGCGCGACGGACACATTCGTCTACACCATCATGGACGGCGACGGCGACCTGTCGACGACGACCCTGACCATCAATCTGTCGGACAGCGGCCTTGCCGCCTCCAACGACGACCTGACGGTCAACGAGGCGGCGCTGCCGATCGGCAGCAATCCGCCGAGCACCGCCGAGACCATCGCCGGAACGGTCGTCGACAATGTGTCGGGCGGCACCGGACCTTACACATACGCCCTGGTGAGCAACGCCATCGGCGCGCACGGCACGCTGACCTTCAACGCCAACGGCACCTACAGCTACACGCTGACCTCGCCGGTTGATGGCGCCGACGCCAACGACAGCACCAACACCGTCAACAACGTCGAGACCTTCACCTACCAGGCCACCGACGCCAACGGCAACACGATCACCAACACCATCACCATCGACGTCATCGACGATGTGCCGACGGCGGTTGCCAACAGCAACAGCGTTGCCGAGGGCGGCATCGTGAGCGGCAACGTGCTGACCAATGACGTTGCTGGCGCCGACGGCTTTGCGGCGGGCGGCGGGGTTGTCGGCGTGGCCGCCGGCAGCAACACCGCGGTGCCGGTGAGCGGCGGGCTTGGCGGGGCGGGCATTCCCGGCACCTACGGCACGCTGACGCTGAACGCCAACGGCAGCTACAGCTATGACGGCCTGCCCAACGCGGTTCCGCCGGCAGGCGCGACGGACACATTCGTCTACACCATCATGGACGGCGACGGCGACCTGTCGACGACGACCCTGACCATCAATCTGTCGGACAGCGGCCTTGCCGCCTCCAACGACGACCTGACGGTCAACGAGGCGGCGCTGCCGATCGGCAGCAATCCGCCGAGCACCGCCGAGACCATCGCCGGAACGGTCGTCGACAATGTGTCGGGCGGCACCGGACCTTACACATACGCCCTGGTGAGCAACGCCATCGGCGCGCACGGCACGCTGACCTTCAACGCCAACGGCACCTACAGCTACACGCTGACCTCGCCGGTTGATGGCGCCGACGCCAACGACAGCACCAACACCGTCAACAACGTCGAGACCTTCACCTACCAGGCCACCGACGCCAACGGCAACACGATCACCAACACCATCACCATCGACGTCATCGACGATGTGCCGACGGCG
>NZ_RZTE01000002.1:153703-170084 GCF_003997415.1 Mesorhizobium sp. M7A.F.Ca.MR.245.00.0.0
GCAACACGATCACCAACACCATCACCATCGACGTCATCGACGATGTGCCGACGGCGAACAACGACACCTGGGCACCGGTAGTTACAGCTGCGACGATTCTCACCGGCCTGCTGACCAATGATGTGTTTGGCGCCGACGGCGTCGATGCGGACAATGCTCCAGTGGCAGGCCAGGTAACCGTGACTCAGCCGGGACACGGCACGGTGACGTATAACAACAACGGCACTTTCACATACACGCCGACGAACGGATACAACGGCGGGGACTCCTTCACCTATACGATCAAAGACAGCGACGGCGACACTTCGACAGCAACCGTGTCGCTGACCGTGGACACCAACGATGCGCCGGTTGTGGCCAATACCCACAACTGGATGTCGAGTGACCCGGGACAGCAAACCTCGAGCACACCCAGCTATCCCAACGGATACCCCTTGCTGGTCACGATCCCGACGGATGCGGATGGCAACAATCTCATCGTCACCGCAACGACCGCTCCCACAGGCGTGTTCTACTACAACGGCGTGACCTATGTCGCCCTGACAGCCGGCACCGTGCTCTACAATCCGTCCGGAGGCATCAACCTGCTGGACGACCTGGTCTACCGACCGACCGCATTGCAAACCGATACCATCAATGCCAACCTAACGCTGGACGTCTATGATGGCACAGCCCACGTGGTCCAGACTGTTGGCATCCACGAAGTGCCGCCGACCAGCCTGCCCAGCGACACGTCACAGATCGGCAATGGCAATAGCCCGCTCACATCGGGCAACGACCAGGTCACGACGCTTGCTCTATCGCAAGCGACGGTGAGCGCGATCCTGGCCGATCCACATAGTGCGACGGTGGTAGTATATACCGACTTTCAGGAGTCACCCTTCACCACACCTATTCAGGCAAGCGAACGGAACCCAGGCCTCTACGGTGACGCCAGCGCGGGCTCGCACCGCGAGCAAGAGGTCCAGGTCGAGATCAGGATCGGCTCGAACCGCTTCGCAATCGTCGAGGACGACACGACACCTGGAACATTCGAACAGACCTGGTTCTACGATGCGACTACAGGCCAGATGAAGGCTACGGTCGACTACGACCATATCTTCCTTCTGGATGCCGCCGGCAATGCCACCACCACGACGCTCGCCAGCTACCTGATCGCGCATCCGCCGACAGCCGGCGACACATGGACCCTGTCCTATTTCGACAACAATGGCGGCAACTACCAGGCCCGCTCCGTTAACTTCTCATTCTTCTCGCATGATCCGGGCGACCCCGGCATCACGGTGAATGGCGATGCGACGCTGGCGGACCAGATCTATGGAACGTCCGGTATCGACCATCTCAACGGCAATGGCGGCAATGACGTCATCGTTGGCCGGGGCGGCAATGACTTCCTCAGTGGCGGCGACGGCAACGACTATCTCATAGGAGGTCTCGGCCACGACAACATGACCGGCGGCGCCGGCGCCGACACGTTCAAGCTCGACAATCTTGACTTGAACATCAAGGATCTCATCACCGACTTCAATGGTGGCGAGGGCGACAAGATTGACCTGACCGCCCTGTTCGACACGGCGCCTGGAGGAGCCAATATCGGTGACTTCGTGAACTACAATGCGGGGACGGGCACGCTCAGTGTCGATGCCAACGGCAGCACCGGCGGCGCCAACTTCGTCGATGTGGCAACGTTGACGAACCTGCCTGCTGCCAACACGATCACGCTGCTCTACGACGACGGCATCACCCAGCATCAGACAACGGCAAACGTGGTGTAACGCCATAGCGCACAACCACGCGACTATGTTATACGTCGCTAATATCTAGGGGAGCTCAATATGAAACGTTCTGCAAGACTGCTTGTTTCCGCTGCGACGCTGTTGCTGGCAGTCGGGTCGACGGGGTATGCCGCCGACATTATCGATGGTCCGACGGGCGACTATTGCCGTGTCGTCGGCACCTCCAACCTGGTGCTGAACGACAACATCGTCGATCTGAAGCAGGAGGTTGTGAAGTTGATGGACGAGTCGGTTGCCGTCGCCAACAGCTCGGAGTGGATCAACTCGTCGCGTCCCGTCTTCGTCTGGGCGTCGGAGGCCAAGGTCGCTTGCGGCAAGGCCTATGGCTACCTGAAGACGAACTACAAGGACGAAGACTACCTCAACAAATGCGAGTGTTTTCACGATCGCATGGTCGAGTACATGCACTGACCGGATAGGCGAACCCACGCCTGTTGGCCATCATGACAGCCGACGGATCCTTCCTGAAGGCGGTCGCGGGTGCGATCGTGTTGTTTGGCTTTGTCCAAACGGTCACGCCGGCCAGTGCCAACTGGCTGGAACGACCATCCGTGAAACAACAGCTTTCGTCCGGCCTGAAGCAACCGGTGCGCTGTGATCCGGCCACCGAGTGGACCCGTCAGGCTTTCAAGGCATTTGCGAGTTGCCAGGCATCGATCTACGGCCTGGAGCCGATGCTGGCGCATGCGGTGATGGAGATCGAAAGCGGCTTCGACCCCGACGTGCAAGGCGGCGACGGCGAAGTCGGCCTGATGCAGGTGATGCCGGCGACGGCCAGAATGCTCGGCTTTCGAGGTTCCCTCGACGATCTCAGCGCGCCGGCGGCCAACATCGCGCTGGGGGTCAAATATCTTGCACAGGCCAACAGGCTGGCCGCGGGCGATCTGTGCACCACCGTCATGAAATATCGCGCCGGGCACAATGAAAGCCGGTTCTCGGCCCTTTCGGTCCGCTACTGCCAGCGTGCTCGGGCAATCCTGGCAAGGGAAGGCTTTGAAGTGACCGGGCCTTTGCCGGTGGCGACGTTCGGCTTTTCCGCATTTTTGCCGGGCGGAGAGGGCGGAGCCCCTGCCCAATTCTGGCCGGGGAAGGGGGCAAAGGGCGTTTGCGTGCGCCGCGTGTTCGTGCCGGGGCCGCGATACATGAAATGCGCCGACTATCGAAGTGCCGGGCAAGCAAGGCAGATCAGGGCCCTCAGAGGCAGGCTTTTCGGCGGCTAAAAGAACTACAGACGGCATTGCAAGTCCGCCGTAACATGCGTTGAAGACCAGACCGGGAACAATATCCGGCGGCACATAGGGGTGGAGCATTCATGGAAGCTGGCCGACAGGTCCACTGTCCGCGGACATGGGCAATCGCCTTGGCGCTCGCCGCGATCGTGTCGGGCTGCCAGTCGGAGGGCGGCGTGTCTGAAGTGCTCGATCCGGCGGCGATTGCCGCGCCTGCCGGGCAGAACGGCGCCGCCGGTGGCGGTCCCGTCCAGGCGACCCAGTCGCTGGGTACCGGTTCGACCAAAGTCACGATGCTGCTGCCGCTGTCCGCCCCCGGAACGGCCGGGGAAAACGGCAGGAAGATGCTCGATGCGACCAAGCTGGCGATGACGGATATCGGCAACGGATTGCTGACGCTGACGATAGAGGACACCAAGGGCGACAGCGCGCAGGCCAGCAAACTGGCGGTAACGGCCATTACGACGGGATCGAAAGTCGTCATTGGCCCGACCGAGCTGCCGGCAGCCCAGCATATTGCCACGCTTTCGGGATCGAAGCGGCCACCGGTTCTGGCGCTTGCCGATAATTTCGCCGGCGGCGCCGGGGTTTATGCCGTGCTGCTTGGCGAAGCGGACAGCGCCGCAGCCGGCGCCGCGGGATTGGCCGCGAAAGGCAGCAAGAAGTTCGTACTGCTTGTCGCGGACAATCCAAACGCCGGCGCCACGGAGAAGCGGGTCGCAAACAGCCTCAGCATCTACGGCGCGGCGCTTGCGGTCACTCTCCGATATTCTGCCGGCGATGGTGGCGCGAAGGCGGTCGACGAAATGGGCTCACTCGTGGACGCCCCCGACGCCGTCATTGTCGCCAGTGGCAATGGCAGTCCGGCGCCTATCCTTGCCGCCCTCAAATCGAAGGGCATTCCGGGAAAGACCATCTCCGTCGTCGGAACGAACCGTTGGCTGGAGCACCCCATGGATCCGCTCTTCGAGGGGGCGTTTATCGCCACGCTCGATCCAAGTGAAACCGGGCCGATCGCCGACCGCTTCAGGACGACATACAACTATCCGGCCGACGTCAATGTGGCCTATGCCTATGATATGGTTGCCTTGACGGCAGGGATTGCCAGCGCGGTCGGGCCTGATGGCTTCAGCAAGAAAGTTCTCGAAAATCCAAACGGCTTTCGTGGCTCGACCGGCCTGTTCCGGTTTCGGGCCGACGGATCCAGCCAACGCTCGATGCCGTTCTATCGGATTGAAAAAGGTGCGCTCAAGCTGGTTGCCAAATCGACGTCGGGTTTCTGACCGGCGCAAATCCCTGAGATCCTGTTCAAGCTGATGGGCAGGCCGGGCCGCAGCCGTTTGGCGATCGCGCTCGGAAGCTTCCTGCTTCTGGCCGGGATACTGCTGATCATTCAGGGCGGGGCGTTGCTTTCGGTCGATCGGCCTGTCCGTGCCCCGTCGCCGGATGTTGGCGATACCCGGCCTATCCGGCCGGTTGCCCCGGTTGCCGGCGCGCAACGCCTGGAGCCGGCGCGCAAGGTTGCTCAAGACCTGATCGCTCCGCCACGGCTTGATCCCGCTGAGATCGAACGGGCCGAGCCCCGTCCGCCACTCAGCGAGCTCGGTCTCGCCGTGCCCCCGAAAACGCCAATGCCCGGGGATTGGCGGGAGGTCTTGCTCTACCGCCCGATTGCCACATCGTCGGCGATGTTCGAAGCCATGGGCCGCAAGGTGGTCATCAGCGGAGTGCGAGGCATCGATCTCGGCAGCTCCTGCTCGTTTCATGACGTCACCTGGCATTGCGGCGTGCGCGCCCGCGCCGTTTTCAATTCCTGGCTGAGGGGACGCGCGCTGCACTGTTTCGTACCGCCGGACGTCGAGCGTTTTGCCGTCGCCGCACCATGCAGGCTGGGCAAGCAGGATGTCGGCGCCTGGCTTGTCTCCAACGGCTGGGCCACGGCGCTGCCGAGCGGCATCTACGGCAAGGCGGAGGCGACAGCCCGAAAGGCTGAGATGGGCATATTCGGCCCGGCGCAATAGCCTGCCATTCATTCCCTGATGTTTTGTTTGTTAATCGCCACGGGCGCAGCCTTGATGGGGTCATCGCGCAATCGATTAAATTGCAAGCTTCCTTGAAACTGAAATTGCAACACACCGGCCTTATACCAGCCCAACCACAGGAGATCGGCCAGTGATAAAGACTATGGCGAGCACCACCGACCAGGCATGGAAAAGCGTCGCTTTGCTGACCTTTCTGGGAACCGCTGCAATCCTGGGCGTTTCCGTCGGCCTCAATTATCTGCTCCTGTTCTCCGAGGCGCTGACGCCATTTGGGCGCAGCATGATCACGGCAATCCTGTTGCCCGTTGTCCTTGGCGTTCCGCTTTTTCTGTTCGTTGGATTGAAACAGATCGAGCTTCGTCGCTATCGCCGGGAGCTCGACAAGTCGGCAACCTTCGACACCATGACCGGCTGCCTGAACGGAGCGGTCTTCACGTCGATGGTCGAAAAAAGAACCGCACGGCCGTCGGTGCCGGGGCCGAAATCGGGCGCCTTCCTGGTCATCCATTCGGAACATCTGCGGTCCATCAACCTGCGCTTTGGTCTTGAATGGGGCGATCAAGCCTTGCGGCTCATAGCCTCGACCATACAATCGTCGGTTCGTGCGGAGGATCTGGTTGGACGCATGGGAACGTCGATGTTCGGGGTTTTCCTCGCCGGCGCGACCGAAGCAGAAGCCAGGGAAATCGGCGAGCGTATCAGGGCGCGCATCGCGCAAGTCTATTTCGCGCCAAAAGGGACGGAGGATGCCCTGACCGTCAAGGTCGGCGGCGTGGTGTTCGAAAACCAGGTGGAGTTCGCGGACATGTTCCGGTCCGCCGAGCAGCGCATGGCCGGCGTCCAGGACGGAGCCGCGTTTGAACTGACGCATCTCCATAGCTGACAATCGCTGGGAGCCAGAGCCATTCGGAAACCAGGGGAACTGTCGGACGCGGCCGCGGTTACGCTGACGACGGGGTAGCCCGTGAAGACGCCGCCCAGGTTTCGGCGATGGCGACGATCGCGGCGTTGATCGGTCCGCTCGGGATCGCCGGCATCACCGAGGCGTCTACGACAAATGCATTGTCGAAGCCGTTCAGCCGCAAGTCAGGATCGACGACGGCCTCAGTGTCACGACCCATCCGGCACGTGCCGGCCGGATGGTGATGGGTGGAAGCAGCCCTGGCGATGAAAGCATCGAGTTCGGCATCGGACTGAACCGGTGCGCCTGGCAGGATCTCCGTATCGCGCCATTCGCCCAGAGCCGCATGATGGCCGACCATGCGCGCCCGCTTCAACGCCATCCTGAAGACCGTGCGGTCGTGTTCGGTTTCGAGATAATGCGGGTCGATGACCGGCGCATCGTTGCGGCCCGGGCCGCTCGGTGTGATGCGCCCGCGGCTTGTCGGATGGGTGACGCCGCACAGGATGGTGAAGGCCGAGCCATAAAGCGGGGTCTTCAGGCCCTCGGCCGCCGACGGCGCGACGACGCAGGCCAGCACGATATCGGGACTTCCGGTGGAGCGGGTCGGGTCGTCGCTGTGCAGGTACATCAGCGATTCGGAGTGCTGCAGGCGGGAGGGCGGCACCGGCTTCTTCGTGCTGTAGACATTTCCGAGAGCCAGCAGATGATCCTGCAGGTTGCGGCCGACATCGCCCCGATCGGCAAGGCAACGTATGTCAGCTTGCTTCAGCGTATCGGGACAGCCAATGCCCGACCGCATGAGGATGAGCGGCGTGGACACGGCGCCGGCGCAAAGAACGATCCGGTCGGCGGACAGCGTTCCGGTCTCACCCTCGCACACCACGCTCACGCCCGTGATCTTGTGGCCGTTCAGCACCAGGTGCTCGACCTCGTGGCCTGCGAGCAAGGTCAGGTTCGGCCGCGCCATGACCTGCGGCGGCAGATAGGCGTCGGCGACGCTCAGGCGCTTGCCGTCACGTATGTTGAGTGAATTGGGGCTGGTGCCGACCAGTTCGCCGCTGTTGTGGTCGCTCAGGGCGGGAGCGCCCATGGCGCGCCCGGCGGCGATGTAGGCCCGCACGACCGGACTGACCTCGGCGTCCGGCAGATAGACGTCCAGCGGGCCGTTCTTGCCGCGTGTCGGCCCGTCGAAGGCAGTGAAGGCTTCGCTGCGGATGAAGCCCGGCAACAACCCTTGGTAGGACCAGCGCTCGCCGCCGGCTTGCGCCCAGGGTTCGAAATCATCGGCATGGCCACGCACATAGGCCATTGCATGCAGGCAGCTCGAGCCGCCGACGATCCTGCCGCGCGGCCATTCATGGACGCGGTTGGCGGTGAAGGGCTGGGGCACGGTCCGGTAGCTCCAGTCGTAAGCGCGGCCCTGAAGCATCGTCCATTTCAGCGGATCGGCGATGTCGGGATCGGCCGGCATCGCCCCGGCCTCGATGAGGCCGACCTGGCACGACCGGTCTTCACTGAGCCGGCTGGCAACAACCGAGCCGGCGGATCCCGCACCGATCACCAGCACGTCGAAATGACGTTTCAATTTGAAATTCCCCGCACAGGCTCAATGTCGGAAGCTGATACGATCACGCGGCAAAGGCGCCGGCATTCGACCGTTCCATGATCTGTCTCTGCACGGACAAAAGGTGCGCGCGCATTGCGGCCTCTGCCGCTTCGGGATCGCGCTGCGAGATCGCCTCGGCGATCAGGCGATGCTCGCCGTCGCGGTGGGCGATCCGCTTGGGGCAGGTGGGTGCCGCGGTGCGCGCAACCTTCACCCGCGCATCGACACCGACCTGGCGCAGCATCTTGTAGAATTCCGCAGCGAGATGGTTCCGGGCCGCGGCAACGATCGCGAGATGGAAGGCGAAGTCGACCTCACCCGACGGGGCGTTCTCCGGCGTGGTTGCCGCGTCGAGGATCCGCGCCGTCTCGAAAGAGGAGGCGCGCAGCGACGCCAGTCGGGCAAGGCCCGGCTCCATGATCAGGCGCAATTCCAGGACCTCGATCGGATTGGTTACCCTGACCAGTTCCTCGCCATATCTTGGAAGGGCGGTCGGCGCCCGCCTGGCGCGCGCCGGTTTGAGGTCGCCCGAAAGGCGCAGCACTTCAAGCGCCTTGCGAAGCTGATGGCGCTTGACGCTCAGATGTTGCGCAAGATCGCGCTCGGACGGAAGCTTGCCGCCGCCCTGCTGCAACTGGCGGACCGCGGCGATGATGTCGTCGAGATCCGATGGTCCGACCTGCGGCTCGAATGCGCTCAAAACCAAATCTCCTGTCCGATCGGCAGACCGCCGACTCAACGTCCCGACATCATATTGTGACACGAAAACCTGTTCGACGGCACTCAACCAATTCAACCAATCTACAACTGTACGCAATGGTTGACAACACCAGTTGCGCGATGGTTGACTGCCCATGTCGACGGTTGCCATCGCGGCGGGCCGTTTTCTCCCGAGGATCACGCATGCCGGCTGGCGAAACCTTTGACTACGTCATTGTCGGTGCGGGATCGGCCGGCTGCGTGCTGGCGAACCGGCTGAGCGAGGACCCTGCCGTATCGGTGCTTCTGCTGGAGGCGGGGGATTGGGACCGCGATCCGATGATCCACATCCCGCTCGGCTGGGGCAAGATACTGACCGAGCGCCGCCACGACTGGATGTATTTCTGCGAGCCCGAGGCCAATGTCGGCGGGCGCAAGGTCGAATGCGCGCGCGGCAAGGTCATCGGCGGCTCTTCCTCCACCAACGCCATGGCTTATGTGCGCGGCAATCGCGGCGACTACGATCGCTGGGCGGCAAGCGGCCTGACGGATTGGTCGTTCGACAAGGTGCTGCCCTACTTCAAGAAGCAGGAGCGCTGGGAAGCGGGGGAAAGCCGGTACCGTGGTGGCAGCGGGCCGCTGAACACCCAGTTCTGCCGGTACAAGGACGAACTGATCGATGCCTTCGCCACAGCCAGCCGTGATGCCGGATACCCGCAGACCGACGACTATAACGGCGCCATACAGGAAGGCTTCGGCCGGCTGCAGATGACAATTGCGAACGGCCGCCGCTGCTCGACCGCGACCGCCTATCTGCGGCCCGCCATGCGCCGCGGCAATGTCAAGGTGCTGACCGGCGCGATGGCGACGAAGATCCTGCTCAGGGATGGCCGTGCAACGGGCATTGCCTACACCAGAGGCGGGGCGAGCCATGAAGTTCTGGCGCGGCGCGAAGTCCTGCTTGCCGGCGGCGTCATCAACACGCCGCAGCTGATGATGCTGTCAGGCATAGGCGACAGCGGTGAGCTCGCGGCGCATGGCATCGAGACGAAGGTCGATCGTGCGCAGGTCGGAAAGAATTTGCAGGACCACGTTTCGGTCATCCTGATGTATCGGCGCAAACAGCCGGGACCGTTTCTCAAGATGATGCGGGCCGATCGTATCGGGCTGGATTTCGTCAAGACCTATCTCACCGGAAAGGGCTTTTCGGGAGATGTGCCTGGCGGCGTCGTGGCATTTCTGAAGAGCGACGCAAGCCGGCCGCTGCCGGACGTGCAGCTGCTTTTCACCGCTGCACCGCTGGGGGCATGGCCTTACATGTCGCCGTTCAAGGCGCCGTTCGCCGACGGCTTTGCGACCCGTATCGTTGCGGTGCAGCCGGAGAGCCGCGGCAGCGTCAAGCTGGCGTCGAGCGATCCGGTCGCCGCGCCGCTGATCCACCAGAACTTCCTGTCCTCGCAGCGCGACTGGCAATCGCTTCGCGCCGGCTTTCGCGTTGCGCGCAACCTTGCCAGCCAGCCGTCCATGGCTCCGTTCGTCGGCGCGGAGTTCTTTCCCGGCCCGAAATGCGAGAGCGACGAAGAGATCGACGAGCATATCCGCAAGACCTCGATCACCGTGCATCATCCGGCCGGCACGTGCCGCATGGGCGTCGATGCGGCATCGGTGGTCGATCCGGAATTGCGGGTGCGCGGCATCGCCGGACTTCGTGTCGTGGACGCCTCGGTCATGCCCGACCTCGTCTGTGGTAACATCAATGCGGCGGTCATCATGATCGCCGAAAAGGCCGCGGATCTGATCCGCAGCCGCGCTCAACAGAGCGTGGCGGCCTGATAGAGGCGGCCGGAATACAACCAAAGTCTTTTGGTTGAGACTGAAAAACTGCGTTGGTTGGACTGTCATGCGCTTCCGCATGGCCGTGGCGAAGCGGTTTCACACCCTGATTGCGAGCCGTATCTCGCGCATTTCTAGGCTATTCTGCCTATTTCTGGGCATTTGCCTCCCAAAAATGCACCTCAACCAAAAACTTATAAAATTCGCAATTTGGCTATTGTCGAGCAAAACCAATGCGAATACGGTTGAGTTGGTTAGAAGTATTTTCTTCGTGACGAGAGGTGTCCGATATGTCCCTGGCGCAACCAGCTAACGATGTGCTCACCAACAAGAAGGCAGCACTCAAGGGCCTCTATGACGCCCTCTACGCAAAGAACATGTTTCCGTTCTGGGCGACGTCGGAAGGCGTCGATCATGACGAGATCAAGCAGCTGATGGCGACGTCGAAGGCCGTTCCCTTCGTGTGGTCCTATTCGGACATCGAGCCGCTGCTGCAGCGCGCCGCCGAACTGGTGACCATGGACGACAGTGAGCGCCGTTCGCTGATCCTGGTCAATCCCGGTCTTGCGCCCAAGCGTGCATCGGTCAGCACCATGTACACCGCCTACCGCCTGAACGATCCCGACGAGATCATGCCGCCGCACAAGCACTCGCCGAGCGCCATCCGCTTCGGCCTGACCGGCAAGGGCAATTTCACCGGCGTCGAGGGCGAAGACGTGGTCTTCGGCCCGGGCGACATGGTGCTGACGCCCAACGACGCCTGGCACAATCATGGCACCGTCGGCGGCGAGCAGGCGGTCAACCTGTCGGTGCTCGACCTGCCGCTGGTCGAAACGCTGCATGCCGTCCATTTCGACCACAAATACACCGAGATGGTCGATGGCAAGGAAGTCGAGAAGAAGGTGCAGACCGCCCGCTATCCCGGTGACTACTCACAGCGCATCTATGGCGAGGGTGGCCTGATGCCGCGTTTCGTCGATCACAAGCGCGGCGGCGGCCTGTCGTCGCCGATGTATGTCTATCGCTGGGAGAAGATGGAAGCGGTCCTCGACGCCCACAAGGATTGGGATGGCGACCCCCATGAAGGCATCGTCATCGACTATGTCGATCCGACCACCGGCGGACCCGTCTTCCACACCATCAATTTCTACGTGCAGATGCTGCGCCCCGGCGAGAAGACCTTGCCGCAGCGCGAGACCGCCAGCCTGCTCTTGGCGCCGTTCCGCGGCAACGGCCATTCGATCATCGACGGCAAACGTTATGACTGGAACCAGTTCGACACCATCGCCATACCTGGCGGTTCCTGGGTCGAGCATGTCAACGGCTCGTCGAGCGAGCCGGTGATCTTCTTCGGCGCCACTGATGCGCCGACGCAGAAGGCGCTGCTCCTCTACAAGCGCTGGGGCCGCAACCAGGCCGGCGATCTGCTCCGCCTCGTCTAGTTTCCGGTCCTTCGGCAAGCACTGTCCCGCCGCGATTGGCGGCGGGGACATCGAAATGACGTTTCAGCAGCAAGGGCGTATGCATTTGGTTTCGGCGTTCAACACCAAGCAGATCGGCCATGTCGACTGTCCAGGCGGCGGCCAGGTCTGGGTCGATGGCAACATCCTTTATATCGGCCACATGCGGCCGCCGAGCGGCACGACGCTGGTCGACATTTCCGACCCGCGCAATCCGCGCAAGATAGCCACGATCGATGTTCCGCCCGGCTGGCATTCGCACAAGGTGCGCGCCAAGGACGGGCTGATGATCATCAACCACGAGCGCTTTGGTGATGCCGGCCCGGCCGATTTCGGCGGCGGACTGGCGCTTTACGACACAACCAAGCCGGCTCAGCCCAAGCTCATCTCGAAATGGATAACCGGCGGCAAGGGCGTCCACCGCTACGACTTCGACGGCCGTTACGTCTACATCTCGCCGACCGCCGACGGTTATGTCGGCAATATCGTGATGATCCTCGATCTGATCGATCCGGCACAGCCGGTCGAGGTCGGACGCTGGTGGATACCCGGCCAGTGGACGGGTGGCGGGGAAGAATACCCGTGGCATGACTATGTCACGCCGCGCTGCCACCATCCTCTGCGCATGGGCGACCGGCTCTATGTCAGCTACTGGCATCACGGCCTGTTCATCCTCGACATTTCGGACATCACCAAGCCGAAACTGGTCTCGCACGTCAATTCGAGCCCGAGTTTTCCGCATCCCACCCACACCTGCCTGCCGATCCCGCAGTTGCTGAAGGGCCGCAACATCATGGTGGTGGCGGACGAGGATGTCGCCAAACTGCGACCTTCGCCACCGGCCTTCACCTGGATCTACGACATCACCGACGAGACCAACCCGTTGCCGATCTCGACCTTCCAGGTGCCGGGCCTCGACCCGGATGGGGCGCCGCAACCGCCGATGACGGGCTGCCACCAGCCCTCCGAGCGGTTCAATGGAACCGTCATTCCGTTTGCATGGTTCGCGCAGGGGCTGCGCCTCGTCGACATCGCCGATCCGTTCGCGCCAAAGGAAGTCGGCCATTTCATGCCCGACGCGCCGGAAGGGGCGGAGCGTTCCTCGTCCAACGACGTGACCATCGACGACCGCGGCATCGTCTACCTGATCGATCGCATCCGCGGCGTCGACATCATCGAAACCAGCGTTCTCTAGGGGGGTATGTTGAGCGACAGCACGCGAAAATCCGCCAGCCACTACGCCATCGGCAACAAGAACCCGAACCTGCCGTTTCATCCGGCGGTGCGTGCCGGCGATTTCATCTTCGTCTCGGGCCAGGTGCCGAAGGACGAGAACAACAACGTGATCAGCGGCACGATCGAGGAAGAGACGCTGGCGACGCTGAAGACCATTGCGCGCGTCATCGCGCATGAAGGCGCGACGCTGTCGGATGTCGTGCGGATCACCACCTATCTCGAGGATACGCGCGATTTCGGCCGCTACAACAAGGCGTTCCTCGAAGGGATCGGCGACGCCGTTCTGGCGCGCACGACCGTCGAGGCAAAAGCGGTCATCAACACCAAGATCGAAATGGACGCCATCGTCTACAAGCCGCTCCCGGCGAGCAAGTAGACCCTGGACACTAGCGAGGAGACGACATGTACAAGCTGTTAGGCCGCCAGACATCAGGCAACGTCCAGAAGGTGCTCTTCATGCTCGAAGAGCTGGGAGCCTCCTACAAGCGCGAGGATTATGGCCGCCAGTTCGAGAACACGCAGACTGCGGAATACAAGGCGCTCAACCCGACCTCCAAGGTGCCGACGCTGGTCGACGGCGACACCGTGATCTGGGAGTCCAACACCATCCTGCGCTATCTCGCGGCATCCGGCGGCGAACAGTTGAATGGCGCCACGCCGGCCGAAAAGACCGAGGTCGAGCGCTGGATGGACTTCCTGCTGGCTGCGGTCAATCCGGGCTACCTGGCGGCCTTCAAGGGCGCCAAGCTCACGCCCGAAGAACAGACCGCCGAATACAAGGAACAAGTGAAGGACCTTGTCGCGCAGCTCAAGATCGTCGACGGCCACCTGGCCGGCAAGGACTTCCTGGCGCTCGGCAAGCTGACCCTTGCCGACATTGCCTGCGCGCCGATCCTGAAGCGCTGCGTCGACTTCAAGATCGACCGGCCGTCAATGCCCAATCTGGAGCGCTGGGTGGCCGCAATCGCCGCCCGGCCGGCCTTCAAGGCGGCAACCACCGCTGCTCCCGCAAAGGCGGCATGATGATCAAGCGCGCCGCTCTCATCGGACTGGGAACGATGGGTCCAGGTATCGCCGCGCGGCTTTCGCGCGGCGGGCTCGATGTGACGGCGTATGATGTTTCGCCAGGGGCAATCGAGCGCGCCCGCGGCATGCTTGATCTGGCCGGCGGCGTGCTCGACCGTCTCGACATCGAGGCGCCCGGGACTGGCGCCGGCAGCGTGCGTTTCGTCGAGACGATCGCCGAGGCCGTCGATGGCGCCGAACTGGTGATCGAGAACGTGCCCGAGAATATCGAGATCAAGGCGCAGACCTATCGCGACATCGATCCGCTGATCGGCCCGTCCGTCATCGTCGCGTCCGACACGTCGGGCATCCCGATCACCAAGCTGCAGGCGCATATCTCGCATCCCGAGCGGATGGTCGGCATGCACTGGTCGAACCCGCCGCACATCATCCCGATGATCGAGGTGATCGGCGGCGAGAAGACCGCGCCTGAAACCGTGGCTGTTATCCGCGACCTCATACGCTCGATCGGCCTGCTGCCGGTGGTGGTGAAGAAGGACGTTCCAGGCTTCGTCGAGAACCGCGTGCTCTATGCGCTGCTGCGCGAGGCGGTCGATCTTGTCGAGCGCGGCGTCATCGAGCCGGAAGACCTCGACACCTGCGTGTCGTGGGGCATCGGCTACAAGATTGCCGTCATCGGCCCGATGGCGCTGCTCGATATGGCGGGGCTGGATATCTACAAATCCGTCTCGTCCTTCCTGAATGCCGATCTGTCCAACCGCGACGATGTCGCGCCGATGGTGCTGGAGAAGACGGCTGCGTCTAAGTTCGGCATCAAGTCGGGCGAGGGCATGTTTGCCTACACGCCCGAGCAGACAAAAGCGCTACAGGGTGAACGGGCGCGCAAGCTCGTCGCGGTGCGCCGCATCCTGGAAGGCCGGGAGTAGCCAATGTCACATGGTGCGCACAGGGCAGGCCGGTTCGAGGAGTTCCACCGGCCGGCTGTTTGTGTGAAGGGCGCCTTCGCCATCAAGATGGTGCGGGTGCGGCAGAAAACAGCGCGCGGGGCGGCAAGCCATGCGCATTGAAACCATCCGAGCCGCCGGCGACAGGCCGGCCCATATCCGCCATGACGATCTGATCTCCGCCAAAGGCGTTTCGGTGGTCATCGCCCGGCAGCTGATACTCAGCAACATCGATCTTTCGGTGCCCAAGGGGTCGTTCGTTTCCCTTATCGGCCCTTCCGGCTGTGGCAAGAGCACCTTGCTCAAGGTGCTGGCCGGACTGGTGCAGCCGACCCAGGGCAGCGTTTCGATCGCCGGGCTCGCGCCGACCGAGGCGGCGCGCAAGCGGATGATCGGCCTCGTCTTCCAGGACGCCAACCTGCTCCCCTGGAAAAACGCCGTCGACAATGCCTCGATGCTGCTCAGCATCGCCGACAAGTCGCTGTCGCGCTCGGATCTGCGGGCGCGCGGGCAGGAGATGCTGGAGCTGGTGGGGCTGGGCGACAGCGCCCACAAGCGGCCAAACGAGCTGTCGGGCGGCATGCGGCAGCGGGTCGCCATTGCACGGGCCCTGGCGCTCGATCCGGCGGTTCTGCTGATGGACGAACCGTTCGGCGCGCTCGACGCCATCACCCGCGATTCGATGGGCCAGTCGCTGCTGGAGATCTGGCAGCGGACCGGCAAGACGATCGTGCTCGTCACCCATTCCATCGACGAGGCCATCCATCTGTCGCGCCATGTTCACGTGCTGGGGATCAAGCCGGGGCGGATCACCGAGAGCCTCGACATTGCGCTGCCTTATCCACGCGACCTGTCGGTCACCGAGGATCCGGAGTTCGTCAGGCTGGTGGTCCAGTTGCGAACGATGCTGCGCTCCAGCCATCAACCGGGAGGCGCGTCTTGAGCGACCAGCCCATCACCGACCTTTCCGAGCCGCGCCTCGCTTCCAGCTGGAGTGCGGCGACCGGCAGCTGGCTTCCTGCGGTCATCCTGCTGCTGGTGACGATCGTGCTGTGGGAAGCGGCCGTGCGGGTCTTTGCCATATCCGCTTTCATTATTCCCGCTCCGTCCGAGATCGCGAAGTCGCTGGTCGCGCAATGGGGCACGCTGATGCAGGCGACGCTGGTGACGGCGGGCGAGATCCTGTTCGGCTTCCTGGTCTCGGTCGTGGTCGGCATCGCCATTGCGCTGCTCATCGTGCGCTTCGATTGGTTGGGACGCGCCCTGTATCCGCTGGTGGTGCTGTTCCAGAACGTGCCGAAAGTCGCGCTCGCGCCGATCTTCATCCTCTGGTTCGGATATGGACTGGCGCCCAAGATCGGCCTGATCCTGGTCATCGCCTTCTTCCCGGTGACGCTCTCCATGCTGGCCGGCATGCAATCGGTCGACCGCTCGCTGCTGTCGCTGATGAATTCGGTCGGGGCCAGCCAGACGCAGATCCTGTTCAGGATCCGCGTTCCGCACTCGCTGCCGAACCTTATGGCCGGAACCAAGATCGCCGCCACGTTGAGCGTGATCGGCGCCATCGTCGGCGAATTTGCCGGGGCGTCGGACGGTCTCGGCTACG
>NZ_RZTE01000002.1:170091-341506 GCF_003997415.1 Mesorhizobium sp. M7A.F.Ca.MR.245.00.0.0
GTCTCGGCTACGTCATCCAGTTCGCTTCGACCCAGCTCGACACGGCGCTGGTCTTCGCAGCGCTGCTGCTCGTTTCCGTGCTTGGCATCGCCTTCTACTACGCCGCCGAAATCCTCGAACGCATCGTGGTGCCGTGGGCGCCGAAATTCAGCCAGTCCTAGGCCCACTCGATCAACCAAATTCATAAAGGGAAACAAAACATGCTGAGACGGTCACTTATCAAGGCAGCTACCTTGGCAGCTTTTGTCGGCGCGCTCGGCTTCTCCAGCGCGGCTCTGGCGGCCGACAAGGTCAACGTCCAGCTCGACTGGGTGGTGCGCGGCAATCACGCCATGTTCTTCGTCGGCAAGGAAAAGGGCTTCTTCGCCAAGAACGACATCGATGTGGCCGAGATCCGCAAGGGATCCGGCTCGCCGGACGCGATGCGGCTGGTGGGCAGTGAGAACGCGGATTTCGGGTTCGGCGATCTTCCCACGCTTGCCGTCGCACGCTCGCAGAATGTCCCGGTCGTGGCGCTGGCGGCCGTCAATCAGCACTCGCCGCTGGGGATCATTTCGCTGGCCAAGACGCTGAAGCTCACCAAGCCGTCCGACCTCAAGGGACTGACCATCGGCATTCATCCGGCCGGCTCCACCTACATCTTCTTCAAGGGCTTCCTGGCCGCCAACGGCCTGACCGAAAAGGACATGACGCTGAACAGCGTCTCGCCTCCCTATGAAAGCTATTTGCTGCTTGGCCGGGTTCAGACCGTCGTCGGCTATATCGATGCGGAGGTTCCCGAACTGGAAGCGAAGGCCGGAGGCCCCGGCTCGCTCAGCATCATGATGGGGGCGGACCATGGGTGGAAAGCCTATGGCTCGGGCCTGTTCACCTCGCAGGCGATGATCAAGGACAAGCCGGACGTCGTACGCCGCTTCGTCAAGGCATACAGGGAGGCCTTCGACTATGTCGTGGCTCATCCGGAAGAGGCCGCCGAGATCACGGCCAAGGCCGCGCCCGGCTATGCGGAGAAAAAGGATGTACTGCTGGCGCAGATCAACGCCGACATCGCATCGACGTTCAGCAGCCCCGACACCAAGGAACACGGTCTCGGCTGGATGACCAAGACGCAGTGGGAGGAGACCCTGAAGACGCTGACGGACCAGGGCGTGCTCAAGACGGCTCTGTCGGCGGACGACGTCTTCACCGACGCATTCCTGGCAAAAGAATAAGGGGCGCGCGGTGTTCGAACGGAAAGCCCGATGAGCGCCTACCGGCAGACCAGGCTGTCCCGCGCGATGCCGCAGGACACATCATGCTCGCCTTTCGCCGCATCGGTGCGGTCGAGCGTGACCTGCACGCGGGTGGCATATGGGCGGCTCGCCAGACCGCACCACAGCCGCTCGACGGGCAGGTTCTCGCGCTTGTCGTTGAGGATCGTGAACGTGCCGGTCTTCGCATCGAACCAGAGCTCGACGCGGGTCTTCTTGCCCGGCTCGACCGTTGCGATCCCGGCTGAATACCAGTGGGCGAAGTCGGCGTTGCAGGAGAGACTTTCGCTGCCCGCATTCGAAATCGTCAACGGAACCATGTCGAGCCCGTCAGTGCCGGTGCGGACGGTGACATGGTGCAACTCAACCGCGTTGGCGAAGGACGACAACGCCAGCATCACCGGAAGGGCATAACGGATCTTCACTTTGCCTGAGCTCCACAATGTAATTTCCTAGGCAGTCTATCTCGCTTTTGCGCAATAACAATAAGAATATTGATTTGGTGAAACAACAGAGAGGGTAACATGTTTAAGCTTCTTAAGAGCAGTGTAAGTGCAGTTATATTGACTGGTGTCTTGATGAGCGGCGCGCTTGCCGGCGAGGTCAAGTCGATCGCCATCCTGACGCCCGAAGAAGGCACGGACTATGGCTGGAACCAGCAAGGCATCGACGCCGCCAAGGCGGCGGGCAAGGCCGCCGGCGTCGAAGTGGTCGTGGCCCAGGGCCTCGGCTATGGCGACGTTCGTCCGACCTTGCGGGAACTTGCGACCGATGGCGCCAGCCTTCTGATCGCCCATGCCAGCGGCTACAACACCTCGGCGCCCGAAATCGCCAAGGAACTGAAAGTTCCGGTGGCGATCGTCGACACGCCAGCCGGCCTGGAGAAGGGCCTTGTCGCCGACTACACGCTGAGCGGCCACGAGGGTGCCTATCTGGCCGGCCGTCTCGCCGCCAAGGTGTCGCGTTCCAAGTCGGTCGGCATCGTCGTCTCGGGCGAACCGCCATCATGGAATTCGCAGTCGGCGGCATTCGCGCAAGGCGTGAAGGCGGAAAACCCTGACGTCAAGATCACCTATGCGGTGATCGGCCCTGCCGCCTACAGCGATGCGGCCGGCGGCAAGCGCGTCACCGAAAGCGTGATCGCATCGGGTGCCGACATCATCTTCGGCCAAGGCAACGGTTCGAGCTTCGGCATGCTGCAGGCGGTCGAGACGACCAAGGCAGCCGATGGCGGCAAGGTCTATTTCATCGACGTCATCGGCGACAAGTCACCGATCGACAAGGGCTTCCTGCTGTCGTCGGTGGTGTGGAATATCGAGCCGGTCTATGCGGCCATGATTGCCGACCTGAAGGCCGACACGTTCGGCACCAAACACTATACGATCGGCCTCAAGGACGACTCGGTCAAGCTGCTGAAGACCGCTGCGATCCCGGACAATGCCTGGACGGAAATCCAGGCGCTGCGCGAGGACGTCATTTCCGGCGAGATCAAGGTTGAGCCGGTCTATGACGCGGCCGCCGTCAGGGCATTGATGACCAGCGTCGCCCAGTAAGGCGATCACGGTCGGCTGCCGGAGGGGTGATCCGTTCACCCCTCCGGACGATTCCCGTTTTTTGGTGCTGGGCTTTCATGAGCGGTTTTTCTTCATCGTCCGTTGCAGGGCGCGACATCGTCGCGCTTGAAGGCGTGACCAAACGGTTCCCCGGCATCGTTGCCAATGACAGCGTCGACCTGTCGATCCGCCCGGGCGAAGTGCATGTGTTGCTGGGAGAGAACGGCGCTGGAAAATCGACACTGATCGGCATGTTGTCCGGCCTGCAGCAGCCGGACGAAGGACGCATACTGGTCGACGGCAAACCGACGCCGATCACCTCGCCGCGCCATGCGCTGGCACTCGGCATCGGCACCGTATTCCAGCACATGATGCTGGTGCCGACGCTGACGGTGGCGGAAAATCTCCTGCTTGGCGGGCCGTGGTGGCAGCGCCCCAGGACCGAGGAACTGGCGGCGCGCGTCGCCGAGATCACCGGCACGCTCGGCATCACCGTCAAGCTTCAAGCCAAGGTATCGGAGTTGTCGCTCGGCGAGCAGCAGCAGGTTGAGATCCTGCGCGCGATGCTGCGCAACAGTCGGCTGCTCATCCTTGACGAGTCCACCTCCATGCTGACGCCGAAAGGTATCGACGAACTGGGCGCGCTGATGCGCCGCCTCGTCGAGCAGGGCCTGGCGATCGTCTTCATCACCCACAAGCTCAAGGAGGCGGCTGCCTTCGGCGACCGAATCTCGGTGCTGAAGCTTGGCCGCAAGGTCGGCGAGATCCCGCCCGAGCGGTTTCGCGCGCTGGGCGAACAGGAGATCGTCTCCGAGATCGTGGAATTGATGTTCGGCAAGCAGAAGGATGATTCGGAAGCCGTCGAGCGTCCTGTCCGCACTGCCCGCGCCGGAACGGCCCCGCTGCTTCAGGTCGCGGATCTGGCGGTCGCGCCGACGGACAATGCGCCGGGCCTGTCGTCGATCTCCTTCGACATCCGCCCGGGCGAGATCCTGGGCATAGCCGGCATCGACGGCAACGGCCAGAAGCAGCTGGCGGAAGCGCTGGCCGGCCAGCGTACAGCTGCCGGCGGCTCGATACGGCTGGAAGGCGCCGCCATCGAGACGCTGAGCGTCGGCGAGCGCCGCCGGCGCGGCCTTCGCTACCTGACCGACGACCGGCTGGGCGAGGGCACTGTCGGAACCTTCCCGGTCTCGATCAACTTCTTCCTCAAGCAGGTCGGCGCGGCCCCGTTCTGGCGCAACGGCGTCGAGCAGCGCGCGGAGATCGACAAGCGCGCCACCCAGCTCGTGCGCGAATATGACGTGCGTACGCCGAGCCTGAAGACGCCTGTCGCGAGGCTGTCCGGCGGCAACATCCAGAAGGTGCTTCTGGCGCGAGAACTGGCTGAGGGCGCCAAGGTGGTGATCTTCAACAAGCCGACCTACGGTCTCGATCTCGCCAACACTTTGGCGTCGCGCCAGCGTATTCGCGACACGGCGGCGCGTGGCCTTGCCGTGCTGCTGATCTCCACCGACCTCGAGGAATTGCTTGGTCTGTGCGACCGCATCGCCGTCATCGCCGACGGCGCTTTGGTCGGCACCGTCGAGAACGTAGACGACGCCCGCACCAAGGTCGGTCGCCTGATGATCGGACTTGCCGCATGAGCATCGACACCGCACCCACGGTCAGTGCTACCGCACTCGATGCCACGAGCGGGGCAACGACGCGCCGCGACATCCTGCATCGGCTGCTGATGACGCTCGGCCCGATCCTCATCGCTCTCGTCATAGCCGGCTGTATCCTGCTTGCGGTCGGCGTCGACCCGCTCGCCTACTACGGCTTCGTGCTGGAGAAAGGACTGTTCTCGCCGCTCGGCATCCAGCAGACGCTGACGCGCATGGCGCCGCTGCTGTTTCTTGCCGCCGGCCTGATCGTGGCCTTTCGCGCCGGCATGTGGAATCTCGGCGGCGATGGCCAGTTCCTGCTCGGCGCGGTGACGGCGGCTGCCAGCGCTCCTATGTTCGTGCAGGTCATGCCAGCCTGGCTGGCGCTGGTCTGCTCGTTCCTCATCGCCATGGTGGTGGCGATGATCTGGTCGCTGGTGCCGGCCCTGCTGCGTGCCTATCAGGGCGTCAACGAGATCATCACCACGCTGATGATGACGTTCCTCGGCACCTCGCTCGCCAATGTGCTGGTCAAGCTGGCGTTTCGCGACCCGAACACGACCGTGCCGCAGACGCGCACGCTGCCGGTGGAGGACCGGCTGCCGCGCCTGTTCGAAACGACCATCACCAGCGGCTTGCTGCTTGGGCTGGCGGCGATCGTCATCGTGCATCTGGTGATGACGCGCACGGCGTTCGGGCTGAAGCTGAGGATCGTCGGCGCCAATCCACGCGCGGCGGTTCACTCGGGGCTCGGCGTCCCCGGCCTGACCGTCGCCGTCTTTGCCATTTCGGCCGGGCTGGCCGGGCTTGCCGGCGCCGTCGACATCATCGGCGTCCAGGGCAATGTCCGCGCCGACTGGAATCCCGCCTACGGGCTTGCCGTGATTCCCGCCGTGTTTCTCGCCCGCATGAACGGCTTTGCAGCCATCGGCTTCGTGTTCCTGCTTTCGGTGCTTTCGATCGGCGGCGAGAGCGCGGCGCGCCGGCTCGGCGTGCCCAATCATTTCACTCTGGTGCTGGTTTCCATCGTGCTGATCGTGCTCGCGCTCGCCGAATATTTCGATCACCGATACAACCAGTCGCGGAGGGCCTAGGCATGACCGGGCTGTTCAGCGAAGTCTTTCTCAGCGCGCTCCTGTTCGGCGCCGTCACCGCGGCGATCCCGCTGCTGCTTGCCGGGCTCGGCGAGCAGATCTCCGAGAAGGCGGGCGTGCTCAATATCGGCATCGAAGGCATGATGCTGGCCGGCGCCTATCTCGGCTTTGTCGGCGCTTTCTATTCCGGGTCGCTGTGGCTGGGCTTTCTCACCGGTGCCGTCGGGGGTGCTGCGGTGGCGCTTGTCATGGCGCTGCTTTGCGTGCGCATCGGGCTGAACCAGATCGTCATCGGCATCGCGCTGACCTTGGGGCTCGAGGGCCTGACGGCACTGCTCCACCATTTCCAGTTCTCACGCAGCTACCCGCGCCTGCCCGCGGCGGAGGCGACCGTCATTCCGCTGCTTTCGGACATCCCGGTCATCGGGCCTGCATTCTTCAAGCATCATCTGATCGTCTATCTGGCGGTCGCGCTGGTTTTCGGCATGAGCTACCTCTATCGGCGCACGCAACTCGGCCTCAATTTGCAGGCGGCAGGCGACAAGCCGGCCGCGCTCGATGTCGCCGGCATCGATGTCGTGCGGACCCGCACCATCGCCGTGTTGACGACCGGAGCGCTGGCTGGGCTCGGCGGCGCCTATCTCGCCAATGTCGGGGCCGGGCTGTTCATTCCGTTCATCACCAATGGCGCGGGCTTTCTCGGCATCGTGCTGGCCATGCTGGCGCGCGGTCGCCCGATCTGGGTGCTGTTCGGCGCGCTGCTGTTCGGCGTCTGCCTGTCGCTGACGACGGCCATGCAGGTGGCCGGCATCAACATACCGACCGACATCATCCAGATGCTGCCGTTCCTGGCGGTGATGATCATGCTGGTGCTGTTCGGCCGGCGCGCGAGCCTGCCGGCGGCGCTCGGCATTCCATACGAGCGCGGCGCGCGCTGAGGACAATTCATGCGCGGATGGGACCCGCGCCAATAAAGGAGGCAAGAATGTCGGATACCAAGGTTTATCTGCTCGACGGCGGCTCGCTCGTTCTCGACGGCTATCATGTGTTCTGGAATCGCGGCCCTGGCGGCGAAGTGCGCTTCCCGGTCTATTCGATCCTGATCGAACATGCCGAGGGCCGGTTCCTCATCGACACCGGCTACGACTACGATCATGTGATGAAGGTGCTGCCGTTCGAAAAGCCGATCCAGGAAAAGCACCAGACCATCCCCGGCGCCCTGGCGCTGCTCGGTCTCGAACCGAAGGACATCGACGTCGTCGTCAATTCGCATTTCCACTTCGATCATTGCGGCGGCAACAAATATTTTCCGCATGCCAAGAAGATCTGTCATCGGGCCGAGGTGCCGCAGGCGTGCGATCCCCAGCCTTTCGAGCATCTCGGCTATTCCGATCTGAGCTTTTCGGCGGAGGCTGCCGAAGCGCGTGGCGCGACCGGGCAATTGCTTGCGGGAACGACACGGGCGAATTCGACCTTCGAGGGCATCGATGGCGACGTTGAGCTTGCCAGGGGCGTCCGGCTGATCTCGACGCCCGGTCATTCGATCGGCCATTACAGCCTGCTGGTCGAGTTTCCCAAGCGCAAGCCGATCATGTTCACGATCGACGCGGCCTATACGCAGAAGAGCCTTGAAACGCTGTGCCAGGCGGCCTTCCACATCGATCCGGTGGCGGGCGTCAATTCGATGCGCAAGGTGAAGAAACTCGCCGAGGATCATGGCGCCGAGCTGATGTACTCGCACGACATGGACAACTTCAAAACCTACAGGACCGGTACGCAATTCTACGGCTGACCGCCACCAATCGGGAGACAAGACGATGCGCTATCTCGAACACGCCGATCCGGTCATCACCCTGACCGCGGGGCCGGTGAACGCCTATGCCGAAGTGCTGCGCGGCCTCGGGCGCACGGTGCTCTACGACTACGACCCGGCGTTCCAGCTCTTCTACGAGGGTGTGGTCGACAAGGCGCAAAAGGCGATGCGGCTGTCGAACAAGCCGGTCATCCTGCATGGCGAGCCGGTGCTTGGCCTGGAGGCCGCCGCGGCCTCGCTGATCACGCCGGACGATGTCGTGCTCAACCTTGCCTCAGGCGTTTACGGCAAGGGATTCGGCTATTGGGCGAAGCGCTATTCGCCACATCTGCTCGAGATCGAGGTGCCCTATAACGAGGCGATCGATCCGCAGGCGGTCGAGGCAATGCTGAAAGCGCATCCGGAGATCACTGTCGTTTCCGTCTGCCACCACGACACGCCGTCCGGCACCATCAATCCGATCGACGCCATCGGTGCGCTGGTTTCAGCGCATGGCGGCTATCTCATCGTCGATGCCGTCTCGTCCTTTGGCGGCATGAAGACGCATCCGGAGGATTGCAAGGCCGATATCTATGTCACCGGCCCGAACAAATGCCTGGGCGCGCCTCCCGGCCTGACGATGATGGGTGTCAGCGAGCGGGCCTGGGCCAAGATGAAGGGCAACGAGGCGGCCCCCCGCGCGTCGATGCTGAGCATCGTCGACTGGGAGCATGCTTGGTCGCGGGACAAGCCGTTTCCATTCACGCCGTCGGTCTCGGAGATCAACGGGCTCGATGTCGCGCTCGACCTCTATCTCAATGAGGGACCGGAGGCGGTGTGGGCGCGCCATGCACTCACCGCCAAGGCCATGCGCGCCGGCGTCGCAGCGATGGGCCTGTCGATCTGGGCCGCCAGCGACAAGATCGCGTCGCCGACCACGACTGCCGTGCGCACGCCCGAAGGTGTCGACGAGAAGGCGCTTCGCCAGGCCGCGCGCGCCCGCTACGGCGTGGTGTTTTCGTCTGGCCGTGGCGAGACCTTGGGGAAGCTGACACGCATCGGCCATATGGGACCGACCGCCCAGCCGATCTATGCGATCGCGGCGCTGACGGCACTGGGCGGCGCCATGAACGCGGCCGGCCAGAAACTGGCGATCGGCAAGGGCATCGACGCGGCGCTGGCCGTGATCGACGCCGACGCCTGAACAGACATCACCACGGATTGAGGGAGCATTTTCATGACTGAACGGCTTGCGGGAAAGACGGCCCTGGTTACAGGCGCCGCGCAGGGTATCGGCAGGGCGATCGCAGCGCGGCTTGCCGCCGACGGTGCGACCGTCATCGTCAGCGACATCAATGCCGAAGGCGCCGGGGCGGCGGCCGCGGCGATAGGCGGAAAGGCGAGGGCGATCGCCGCCGACATTTCCGATCCGGCATCCGTCAAGGCACTCTTCGCCGAAATCCAGGCCCTGACCGGGGGCATCGACATCCTGGTCAACAATGCCAGCATCGTGCCGTTCGTCGCCTGGGACGATGTCGATCTCGACCATTGGCGCAAGATCATCGACGTCAATTTGACCGGCACTTTTATCGTCAGCCGTGCCGGTACGGACCAGATGCGTGCGGCGGGGAAGGCCGGACGGGTAATCAGCATCGCATCCAACACCTTCTTTGCCGGCACACCGAACATGGCGGCCTATGTCGCGGCCAAGGGCGGCGTTATCGGCTTCACCAGGGCGCTCGCCACGGAACTCGGCAAATACAACATAACTGCCAACGCGGTGACGCCAGGCCTGATCGAGAGCGACGGCGTCAAGGCGAGCCCGCACAACGAGGCTTTCGGCTTCGTCGAGATGCTTCAGGCGATGAAAGGCAAAGGGCAGCCGGAACACATCGCCGATGTGGTTTCGTTCCTGGCCTCCGACGATGCGCGCTGGATCACCGGCCAGACGCTCAATGTCGACGCCGGGATGGTGCGCCACTAAAGCGCATCCCAAAAACGCTACGACCCTTCCGGGCGACCTGCATTTTGGGTCGCAACAGCGGATGAGCGCGGCCGTGTCCGCAAGGCCGTGCCGCAAAATGGCCAATCAAGGAAAAATCATAGTGGACTTCGGATTCGACACGTCGGCTTTCGACGGGCTGACGATTGCAATGCTGATCGCCGGCCTGGCCATGACCGGAATTGCCTCCGGCGTGCTCGCCGGTCTGCTGGGAGTCGGAGGCGGCATCGTCATCGTTCCGGTGCTGTTCTGGGTGCTTAGCCTGTTCCATTTTTCGCCTGCTGTGATCAGCCATCTGGCGGTCGCGACGTCGCTTGCGGTCATCATCCCCACCTCGATCTCGTCGATGCGGTCGCACAACAGGCGCGGCAATGTCGACCGGGCACTGCTCACACTATGGGGACCGGCCATTTTCGTCAGTGCCCTCATCGGCGGCATCATGTCGAAATTCATCCCGGGCGCCGGCTTGCGGCTGGTCTTCGGCGTCGTCGGCCTGCTGGTGGCCGTCAACATGGCGTTGCCGAAGCACCTCGTGATCTCCGATCACCTGCCGCAAAGCGGCTGGATCAACCGCGCGATCGCTGCTGTGATCGGCTTTGTCTCTTCGCTCATGGGGATTGGCGGCGGCACACTGTCGGTGCCGACGCTTTCCAGCTTCTCCTTTCCGGTGCACCGGGCCGTCGGCACATCGTCGGCGCTTGGCCTGCTTATCGCGCTTCCAGCGGTGGCCGGCTTCATCTGGTCGGGTCTCGCAATTGCAGGCAGGCCTCCGCTCAGCCTGGGTTACGTCAGCCTGCCGGCGGTTGCCATCATAGCGCCCGTGAGCTTTCTGTTCGCTCCTCTGGGCGCAAGGCTCGCCCACGCGCTCAACCCGCGCTACCTGAAGCTTGCCTTTGCGTTCTTCCTGGCGATCACGGCCGGGCGAATGCTGCTTTCCTGAATCCGGTTCGGCGGCCTACGGCTATTTTTCCCGCATGGCCCGGCGGAAGTTCTGCGTGATCGGCTCGGCGAGATAAGAGAGCACGGTGCGGGTCCCCGTCCGGATCATCGTCTCGCTCGACATGCCGGGCAGCAGCTTGCGGCCCTCCAGCTTGCCCAGTTCGCTTTTGTCGATCACAACCGTCGCCGCGAAAAACGGTGCGCCGCTGCGTTCCTCAACCATGCGGTCAGCCGACACGATCTCCACGACGCCCTCGAGCGGCGGCAGGTTGTAGCGGGCGAAGGCCGGGAAGCTGACGCGCGCGAGCTGTCCGGGTGCGATCGTCTCGACATCCTCCGGCTTGACCATAGCCTCGACCACGAGTTGTTGTCCGAGCGGTACGATCGTCATCAATGTCTCACCGGGTTTCACGACACCGCCCGCCGTATGGACCTTCAGCTCCATGACGATGCCGTCAACCGGCGCGACGACGTTGGTACGGCTAAGCACGTCCCTGGCGGAACGCTCCTGCTGTCCGAGGTCAAACAACTCCGCCTCGACTTTGCTCAACTCGTCGACGGCCTCGTTCAGGCGCACTGTGTTGAGGTTCAGGATCTGCATGTCGATCTCGGCCATGGCGCTTCCGGCACGGGCGATTGCCGCGACATTGGTGGCGCGCTCGCCCTCGATCTCCCGCTGCTGGCGTCTGAGCGACAAGTTCCGTTCGCGGGTGGTCAGCCCTTTCTTGAGCAGACCCTCAAGGTCTTTGCTTTCACCCTCGATTGCCTCGATCTGCTTGTCTTCCGTGACGACAAGCTGCTCCAGCCCCGTTATCTCTTCCTCGACCTGGTGACGGCGCTGGCCGAGAATTTCCCGCTCGTCCTTCAGATTGTGGTGCTTCGCTGCAAACACGTCACGCTGTGCTGCCACCGCGTCCTTCACGGCGATCGCGGGGTTTGCGAGCAACGCCGGATTGAACTCGATCTCGGTCTTGCCGTCACGCTCGGCCCTGAGACGCGCGGCCAGCGCCTCACGCGTTGCTATCCGGTTCTGGATCAGGTCGAGCTGCGCCTTTGCCTGCGTGTCGTCGAGCCGGACGAGGATCTTGCCCGCCTTGACGATATCCCCGTTGGCGGCGTTCAACTCCGCGATGATGCCGCCCTCGAGGTGCTGGATGAGCTTGCGGTCGCCGGCGACCTTGATAACGCCCGACGCCACCGCAGCGCTGTCCAGCGGCGCCAGGGCCGCCCATCCCCCGGCCACGCCGAAGAACAGGAACATGATCGCGAAGCCGGTGCACGTCACGCCGGTGAGACGGAGGGGTTGCGGCTCCAGGAGAGAGGGCGGCGCGAGGGGCAGCGGCACGACCTTCAATTCAGGGGGGCGGCTCATGCTTCCTTGACCTCTTTGATTTCCTTCACCACTTCAAGGGCTGGCAACTGGGCCACCTTGGGCAGATGGGCCACCTTGCCGACACGGCTGGCGAGTTCATTGAAGACATGATCGCGCGGCCCGAAGAGATCTTGCTGACCCCTGTTGAGGACCAGTATCTTGTCTACCTTGTCCAAGATGCTGGCGCGGTGCGCGATAAGGATAACGGTCGTATTCGTCGCCTTGGCCACGCCGAGAGCGGCAATCAATGCCTCCTCGCCCTCCCTGTCGAGGTTGGAATTGGGTTCATCGAGGATAAGCAGCGCGGGGTCGCCGTAGAGTGCCCGCGCCAGCCCGATGCGCTGGCGCTGCCCGCCCGACAGTATCGCACCCGCTTCGCCGATTTCGGTGCCGTACGCCTTCGGCAGTCCTTTGATCAGCTCGTGGACTCCCGCCAACTGCGCGGCCTCGACCACCTTGTTGAAGACCGCCGGGTTGAGCATCGCGAAGCGGCAAATGTTTTCGGACACGGTGCCGGCGAAGAGCTCGATGTCCTGCGGCAGATAGCCGACATGACGACCACGGTCTTCCGCCGCCCATTGGGCAACATCCGTTCCGTCCAGCAAGGCGCGCCCCGCGGACGGGCGCCAGGCGCCGGCGAGTATGCGCGCCAGGCTCGTCTTGCCAGCCCCGCTCGGACCGATCAACGCCATCGCTTCACCCGGCTCGAGGCGGAAGTTGATCCCCTTGAGGATGTGCTCGCCACCCTGCCGGGCAAGCACAAGGTTGTCGGCCTCAAACCTGCCTTTCGGACGGGGCAGTGGCAGGACCGGTGTGGCCTCCCGGTGCTGTCCGGCGACCGCGGTGAGGCGCCGGTAAGCGGCACGGGCTCCGACCGTCGCCTTCCAGGTGCCGATCGCTTGCTCGACCGGTGACAATGCGCGGCCCATCAGGATCGAGGCGGAGATCATGATACCGGGCGAGGCCTCGTTGCGAAGAACCAGATAGGCACCGAGGCCGAGTATGGCCATTTGCAGGGCCAGCCGGTGACAACGCGCGATGGCCGCGATGACCCCACCCCGGTTAGCGGCAAGGACTTGTCCTTTGTTCGCCTCGTCCTGCTGTGCCTTCCAGCCTTCCATCAGCGGCTTTAGCATACCCATCGCCTGGACGACCTCGGCGTTGCGGATCGTCGCCTCGGCCTGCACGTATGCCCGCGACTGTGCATTTGCAGCCTCGGTCAATGGTTTGCGTGTGACGTATTCGTTGAGCAACGCCAACGCGAAGAGAACAATCCCGCCGCACAGCGCCAACCAGCCCAGCCAGGGGTGCATGACGAATATGGCGGCGAAAAACAACGGTGCCCAAGGCGCGTCAAGAATCGGGAAGATGCTCGGGCTGGTGAAGAAATTCCGCACTTGATCCAGGTCGCGTAGCGGACGGGCGTTGGCATGACCGGGCGCCGAGGCGGCATATTCCACGGATGCGGTCAGGAGAACCGGTGCCAACCGCGCGTTCATCCACGATCCGACTTTAGCCAGAAGACGCCCGCGCACCACCTCCAGCCCCGCCATTGCCGCGAGTGCCCCTGCCGCCATAAGCGACAGCATCACCAGCGTCTCCAGGCTGTGGCTGGACAACACGCGGTGGTAGACCTGGAGCATATAGAGCGCCCCGGTCAGCATCAGCACGTTGATGCCGCCGCTGAACCAGACAAGCGGCCGGATGGCGCGTCTGGCCTCTTTCATCACCACCTGCAGGGCAGGCGGCTGTTGGTTGGTTCTCATCATCTGGATGACATCTCCGTGCAAGAGATCGCGGGAGGCGCACGGGGGCAGCATCGGCTGCCCCCGTTGGTCAAGTGTCAGGCGACATCAACAAGTATGTGCTGCATGTCTGTCACATCCCCGTCCGCGTCCGCCACCTGGAAGGCGAAGTCGAGGCTGGCTGACGGCGTCTCGGTCACGGTCGTGCTGAAGGCGATGTCCACGATCTTCAGCACGTCGTTGTCAGCGCCGTCGAAGCTCACCAGATCGTTGGTCGCAACGCTGCTGCCGCCGCCAGCTCCGGTCTCCCTGATCAGGTCGATGGCACTGCCGGTGATCCCGTTGCCCGACTGCATGATCTGGACACCCTGCAGCAGGTACTCTTCGCCGGCTGCGTTGTAGTCGTTCTGCTCGATGATCACGAGGCCGTCATTGTTGTCGAGCGTGAACTCCGAGCTGTACGGGGACGGGGCCTGACCCGTCTTGAAGATGTCGGCGTTCTGCACGTACATAGCCCGTGTGATCGAAGTGTCGTCCGCGGTGCCGAAGATGTTGTCGGCACCGTTGTCGGCCAGGTTGAGGATCAGCATCAGGTCCTCGCTGTTACCGATGCCGTCGAACTCGATGGCCATGCTGCCGGCGAAAGCCGACGTCTGTGGTGTCTGCTGCACCTCGGTTGCGATACCGACATTGTTGTCGAAGAACCGCAACGTGAGCAATTCGCCTTTCTGGATCGTGTCACCGGCGACACCGTTGGTGTTCTGCGTCGCAGACACCCATGTTTCATTGTCGTTGCTCACCATGTCGTGAGCGCCGAAGGCGAATGAGGAGTCAAAGGGGTTGGATGCCCCCTCGCCGTTGTTCGTCAATCCGAACGGGTTGGATCTGTTGATCGCGTTGCCGGTGAACTGCACGTAGAAGTCTTCGTCTACATTCTGCGTGGTCCCGTCATCCGCCTGCAATTGTTCCAACACGATCTGCGGGTGGCCCGTATTGCTCGTGGGCTGCTTGGACAAGAGTTCACTGGTGTGGATAAGGTCGAAGCTGAAGCCTTCGAGCGGATCGGTCAGGGTGATGGTGTAAGTGCCGGCACCCTTGTCGAAGAGGAGGGTGCCGCCCGCCGTGCCCGGCTGGACGAGATCCGCTGGGTCCTTGTCGTAGGTGAAGCTGAAGTCGAACGTCGCGAAATCGGAGTCCTCCGACGCGAGCGTGACGTCCGAGGTGATGAGATTGCCCCCGCCGCCGCCGGTGATCGAGCCGGTGAGTGCGATCTGGATGCCATTAAGCGGGTCGCCATCCTGGTCGACGAAGTCAGAGTGCGTGGCATCGTAGAACGCGTCCGGGCGAGCATCCGCGCCGATGTCGTACCCGAAGGCTCCGGTGGCGGACGCATTAGCCGCATTAGCCAGGGTTTCGTGGGTACCATCGCTACCACCACCGGAGGCATCACCGTCGAACGGCACCGTGATCGTCGGGCCGTCATCCTCGAAGGTGAAAGCAGTGCCGATGTTGGCTGTTGCCTCGGCGGTGTCGCCGTCACCATCGGTGGCGGTCGCGGTCAGAGTAACCAGATCGGCCGCGGCAAGTACCGCCGCCGAAGCGCCACTCTCCACGGGATCTGCCGGATCGTTATGGATAACCGAACGGTCCTGAGTCAGCGTTACCTCGCCGGTGTTCTCATCGACGCTGATCAGGAAGGCGACCGTAGCCGTGTCGTTCTCCAGATAGCCTTCGACTTCGCCGTTGCCATTGACGCGCAGCAGAATGTTATCGCCGCTGAGCGTGTCGTCGAGGCCGCTGTCGACGTCTGCGCTCTTGACGCCGAGCTCATAGGTGACGGCGCCGCCGTCGGCGCCGAGGTCGGTGCTGAAGGCGGAAGTAAAGCTTGCCGATGTGGTATCGGAAAGGTCGCTATCGTCGGTGGTCAGCGTCGGAATAGTGCCGTCCGCCGTCACCGTCGGGCCGTCATCCTCGAAATGGAAGGCGTCGCCGATATTGGCGGTTGCAGCGTCGGTGTCGCCGTCACCATCGGTGGCGGTCGCGGTCAGTGTCACGAGGTCGGCCGCGGCAAGTGCCGCCGCCGAAGCACCGCTCTCCACCGGATCGGCTGCATCGTTGTGGACGACCGAGCGATTCTGGGTCAGCGTCACCTCGCCGGTGTTCTCGTCGACGCTGATCAGGAAGGCGACCGTGCCTGTGGCGTTCGCCAGATAGCCTTCGACCTCGCCGCTGGCGTTGAGGCGCAGCAGGATGTTGTCGCCGCTGAGCGTGTCGTCGAGGCCGCTGTCGACACCGGGGCTCTTGACGTCGAGCGCATAGGTGACGCCGTCGAGGCCATCGGCGCCGGCGTCGACGCTGAAGACCGACGCGAAACTTGCCGACGCCGTATCGGGAATGTCCGTATCATCGGTAATCAGCGGCGAAACAGTGCCGTCCGCTGTCACCGTCGGCCCGTCATCGTCGAAGTTGATGAAGGAGCCGACCTCTTCGCTGTGGGCGTTGGTGTTCGTCGTCGAGAAATGGAACTCGGAGATATCGAGCCCTTCGTTTGAATCGACCGATGATACCTGCAGCCGATCCATTGGGCTGCTGGTGATGACATCGACGGTGGTGACGTTGTCGAGTCCGGTGATGGTGACTATGCCCGTGCCGAGCCCACTGACGGTGACGTTGCCGCTCCCAGTGGCATAGGTGCCATTGGCGATGATGGTGGACGCAAACCCTGATTCACCCGTCAACGTGAGGCTGGTGATGTTCACGAGGTTGGTCGCGGTGCCGTCAAAGAAATCCGTGCCTTGATCGTTGCCCGTATTGTTGAAGGCAGCGATACTGACGTCCACCCGATCAGTGGGAGTAGAAGGCGTGATCTGGTTGATTGTGAATCCGGCCCGCGTGACGGTCTCGAGATGGCTATCGTACTGGATTTCCGAGGCATCACCCGCGGCCAGATCACCGCCGGTCACAAAATCGACCTGGAGCGTTTCGCCCGGATTAATGCTCTGGTTGTTGACGCCGAAGCCCTTTTCACTCACGTTGGCGGTGCCACCGTTCAAGCCTATCACCAGAAGCTGCTTGGAAGCGTCATCGGGCGAATTGATCAAGTAAAAATCATTGTTGCCGGGCGCGGCGTCCTCGCCCAAAAAACTGACCACGGAGGTTCCCGCAACGGAGGCGAACACTGCGTCTTCCAGATTGATGCGGTCGTCCGGGTTGGTCTCGTCCGGATGGAACAACGGCACGTACTGGACCGTATACAAATCCGCATTGGTGTTGCTGGTGTTGATCAGGGCGAACGAGAAGGCGAGCGGCCCGGTCTCGGCGGGCTCAGTGCCCGCGTCAGAGGTGCCAATGACGCCGATCACGACGTTTGGATGCGTTAGGTCCTGGAACAGCCAGACATAATTGCCATCGACCGTCTGAATGCCGCTGTTCACGCCGACGGTGGTGGAAAACGGGGTTCCAGCGAGGTTCTGTGAGAGAACGACCGAGGTGATGGTTTCTCCCGCGCTCGCCGAGGCCTCCACGAAGTTGGCCTGGAAGGCGACCTCAGGCGAGGTCAACCCACCCGGATCGTCGAGACTTAGGAGATATTGCACCGTGGGGTTGGTGTCGTATGGCGGAATGGCCGGATTGATATCATCGTCCGTAAAACCGATTGTCTCGTCGATGATGATGTCTTGAGCTGCGATGTCGAGTGCCATGGAGATTCTCCTTGGTTCAAAATGCTTTCTGGAAAAGGGATGCAGCCCCCAATGCCGGAAATGCACCTACCCCGGTGCAGCCGGTCGCATACTGAAATGCGCCCCTCCAATTTCATTGTGCCGCCGGCGCAGAGGACGCGTCCATTCCCGCTTCGATAGTATTGCGGTCAATGTCCGCACCTGATCGAACGATATATATCCTTCGATAGATCAGGCTGGCGGGCGCTGGGAGAGGCCGCGCCGGCACAAGGCAGATGCCGTCAGCGGCTTTCCGGCCGTTGCCTTGCGTACAATGTCAGTGCGATGAGAGAGGGGCGGTCAGAGCAGGCCGGTTCGGCCCGTTCCTGGACGCTCGGCGCCTTTGCCGTGCGCCACCCAAGCCAGTTCCGCCCTGCCGCCGAGATGCAGCTTCTCGTAGACGTGATGCAGGTGCATCTTCACCGTGCCTTCGGATAAATGCAGCCGCTGCGCGATGGTCTTGTTGCGCAGCCCGCGCGAGACGAGATCGGCGATCTCGGTCTCCCGCCCGGTCAGCCGGGACATTGGTTGCGGCTGCGACCCGGGCATCAGCAGTTGCTGGACGATCTTGTTGTCGATCCACTTCTTACCCGCCGCCACCGCATTCACGCATTCGACGAGAAAGCGGTGGCTGATGCCGTCCAGAAACAGGCCGTCGACGTCGAGCGTCTGTATTTCCCTGACATCGAGCCTACCGGTTGGCTGCACGATGAAGATGATGCCGAGAGCGCTGTTGCCGGCCTTCAGCCGTGAGGAAAGACCTGATGTCTGCTGGTCCGCGAGATCCACGCCCACGATGACGATATCAGGTTGATGGCGCTCCACATGAGCGAGAACGTCCACAGGGCGGCGGCACTGGGCGACAACATCGTGTCCAGCCTTCTGCAAAACCCATTCCAGACCGGCGAGATATACCCCTCGCGGGTCCGCCACGACCAACGTCGACATGCGAACACCGTCCGTAAAAAACGCAACGAACTTGGTTAAGTACCCGTAAAATCAGGAAACCAGAGCCTAGGCCTATTGTCAAGTAATAGCTAATATACATGTTGCTATAATGACAATCCGCCGTCTGCCAGGCGGATCAGCGGACATCTCGCATCGCACTTGGGCGGGAAGCTGGCTAGCTGCCCTTCCTGGCCGCTATCACCATGAAATCGCTTCCAAGCGTGACGCTTTGCAGCCGACGATATTGACCTGCAATGCGTACTTCGCGGAGATGCCAACAGCTGTTTCACTACCCCGGAACTGCGCGGTGAAAGGCGAACCTATGATATGCCTGTCACTTCAAGGTTCTACCGTCCCTTGCCGCGCGGCCCAGTCGTACGGGTACAGGCAGTAAAAATAGCCGGTGCGCTCGGTTGCGATGTATTTCAGATGCGTGCCATTGGGCAGCCAGACGATGTCGCCGGGGCGGCATTCGTGGCGGCCGTCATCCAGTTCGATCGTCAGCGTGCCTTCATGGATGAACAGCACCTCGTCATAGGTCACGGTCCAGTCGATCGAGGCGTTCTCCAGATACTCAATGCCACCGCCCATGGTCCGGCTGATCTCGGCATTGATCACGCGCGCGATCGACGACGTTCCGGTCGGCGTGACTGATGGCTTCAGAGTCAACTCGCTGTGCTTGAAAACCCTGGCCTTGGACATTGTCATCCTTTCTTTGCGCGAAGATTGGCTTTGGAGGGAGTGACGCCGGACGGAGCCAGCCCGGCGAGCCATCTCGTCACCGGATCCAGCTTGCGCCCGGCATGTTCGAGATCGTCGCGCCGACGCACCGCGCCACGGACGAAATGCGCACCGACGAAGCGAAAGGGTTCGGGCGGGAAACCGCGCGCCACCGGACGCACCAGCGCCGAATGCGTCAGTTCCGATTCGCCGTCAGTCAGCAGGCCGGTGAGGATCTCGCCGCCGATATAAGCCATTGTCGTGCCATTGCCGGAAAAGCCATAGCCGTAGACGACATCGCGGTTGGCGGGCAAAGCGCCGAACAGCGGGACGCCGCTGACCGTCCGGTCGATCGGGCCGTTCCACGATGTCTCGAGCGGGAAATCGGCGAGCGCCGGGTGGCCATCCCGCAGCGCGCGACGCATTTCGGCGACCCGTGGCGACAGGCCATGGAAACGCTGGTCGACGATGCCGCCGAAGCCAATGACGCCACCGCTGACGCCGACGGACAGCCGACCATCGCGCGTCGGAGACCAACCGCCAACGAAGACGCGGGAATCGATCATCAGCGGCGCCCGGCGGTAGCCGACCTTGTCGAGAAGGTCTGGAATGGGCTGTGACATGGCGTCGTCGCTGGAGATGTTGAAGATCGCAGGGGCCAGTTCCGGAATCGCGCCGGACCAAGCATTCATGGCAAGCACGACCTTGCCGCAGGACACAGTTCCTTTCGCCGTTTCCACCGTGAGCTTGCCACGTCGCGAAAACCGCTTCATCGGCGACTTTTCATAGATCCGAACGCCGCGGTTCAGCGCTGCACGACGCAGGCCGCGCACCAGGAACCCTGGATGCACAGTTGCCGACGAAGCGTCGAACGCACCGCCAAGGTGGCTCGTCGTACCGGCCATCGCCGCGATCTCCGGGCGCGAAACTCGCCGCGCCGGGACGTAGCCGTGCGCTGCCAGCTTGTTTAACGCGTCGTCCCAGGCGCCAAGCTGTGCTTCGCACGTAGCGCCCCAGATCCAGCCGATGCGATCGAACCAGGCGTCGATTGCCTCGGCCTTGCAGAAAGCCTCGATGCCGCCGATCGCGGCTTCGGATGCCTTGATGATCGAAAGCGCGTCGTTTCCGTCGCGCAGCGCGGCAAGCGCGCTGTATTTGGTCCACGCCGAAAGCACCATTCCGGAATTGCGGCCGCTCGGGCCACCACCACAAATGTCGCGCTCTACAATGACAACGTCGAAGCCTGGATTGTGCTCCTTGAGGCGAATGGCGGTCCACAGTCCGAGATACCCGCCGCCGACGATGCAGATGTCGGCCTGCGTTGTCTCTTCGAGCGGAGGCGCCAGGTCCGGGTCCTCGGGCAATGCCTGCCGCAGCCAATGGCTCCGCCAGCGGATGTCTTTTTCCGGCAACTGCATCACGATGCGCCTGCCGCGGACAGGCGGCGCTCCACCAGCCTGACCCAAAGACTGGCGCCCATCGGCAGGATAGCGTCGTTGAAATCGTAATTGGTGTCGTGCGCGGCGGCCTGGTGCGCGTCGTCCGCCTGGCCAAGCAAGAAATAGCAGCCCGGCCGCTGTTCCAACATGTAGCAGAAATCTTCAGAACCCATCTCGGGAGGCGGATCGACGACGAGACGTTCCGAGCCCATCACCTCGTTCGCAATCGCGATCATCGCGTCGGCTTGCGCCGGAGTGTTGATCGTCGGCGCGAAGGGCGTTTCGTAGCGAATATCGACGCTGGCGCCAAAAGCTTCAGCCTCGTTTTTCGCGATGCGGCGGATTGCCATCTCCAACGTCTTTTGAACCTGATGGTCGAAGGTGCGCACGGTGCCGGTCAGAAACGCCGCATCGGGGATGGTGTTGAAGGCTTCGCCGGCGCGCAGGCTGCCAACGGTGACGATTGCCGGAGAGTGCACATCGGTCAGGCGACCGGGCAGGGCTTCGATTGCCAGCAGGATGCGCGCGGCGACGGGGAGTGGATTGATCGCCAGATGCGGCATCGCCGCGTGGCCGCCCCTTCCATGGACGACCATCTCGAAGCGATCGGCCGCCGCGGCCACCGTTCCGCGGTGGACGGCGATCTCGCCGAGAGGCCGTTCGCAATTGTGCAGCGCGTAGACTTCATCGCAAGGGAAACGCTCGAAAAGGCCATCATTCAGCATGGCGAGTGCCCCACCTCGACCCTCCTCGGCCGGCTGGAAAATGAAATGCACGGTACCGGCGAAGTTGGGCGAGCGGGCAAGCGCCGAGGCTGCGCCGAGCAGCATCGTCGTGTGACCGTCATGGCCGCAGCCATGCATCCTCCCGGGAATGCGGGATGCATGCGGCAGCGGCCGCGCCTCGGTCATCGGCAGGGCGTCCATGTCGGCTCGGATGCCAAGACTGCGACCAGCGCCGAGCCTGCCCCTGAGCGTGCCAACGACACCTGTCCGTCCGACGCCTTCGGTCGTCTCGATGCCCCACGAGCGCAGTTTGTCCGCCACGAAACGCGCCGTCTCGAACTCTTCGAAGCCGAGTTCTGGATTGGCATGCAGATGCCGCCGCCAGGTCGTCATCTCGGTCTCCAACTGCTGTACCGATGGAACCAGTCTCATGCCGATGCCCTTGCGCGGAGAGTTTGCGAGCGGCCCTGAAGGATGGCGATGACACCAAGCAGGGTCGCAGAGAATGCGATCAGCAGCACAGCGACGGCCGCGATGGCAGGGCTGATGGATTCGCGAACCCCGGAGAAGATCATGCGAGGCAAGGTTCGCTCCGCGCCTGTCGAGAGGAAACTTGCGACGACGACTTCGTCGAAAGAGATGATGAAGGCGATGATGGCCCCTGTAATGACGCCCGGCGCTATCAGCGGCAGCACTACCTTGAAGAATGTGCGGATGGTGCCGGCGCCGAGCGATGCGGCCGCGCGAACCAATGTCCGGTCGAAGGTCGAAAGGCTGGCGACGACAGTCGTCAGCATCACAGGCACGGCCATCGCCGTATGCACCAGAATGATGGATAGCTTGTTGCCGACGAGTCCCAGTGTGGCGAAGAATGAAAAAGCCGCGACGCCGACGATGACAACCGGCGTCACCAAGGGCGCGGCGATGATCGCGTAGAGGATTCGCTTGCCGGCAAAATCGCCCCAGGCGAGCCCGATCGCCGCCGGTATGCCGAGCAGCAACGCCAGGACCGTGGTGGACAGCCCGATGACGACCGAGTTCCACAGCGCGTTCGGCCAGCGCTGGTCGACCCACAGTTCGGCATACCAGCGCAGCGACCAGCCCGGCGTCGGAAATGCCAGCGAATTGCTCGAGGTCAGCGACATAGGGATCACGATCAGCAGGGGCAGGATGATGAACGCCAGCAACGTCGCCGCATAAGCATACATCAGCCACTTCCGGAAGCGGTCGGCGCTCATGCGACATGCGCCTTGCGGCGGAAGAGGACGGACGCCGTCCAGAACAGCAACGCAAACAACACGAGGATCATCAGCAGTTGCAGCGAAAGCGCTGCACCCATGCCCCAGTTCAGTGTGCTGTTCGTGTAGAAAGCTATGTAGCTGGAGATCATCTGGTCGGTCGGCCCGCCGACAAGCGTCGGGGTGATGTAGTAGCCAAGTGCGAAGACAAAAACGATCGCCCCGCCGGACAGGATCCCTGGCAGGATCAACGGTAACTGCACGCGGCGCCACGCCGTGAGCCACGGCGCACCCAGCGACAGTGCCGCGCGCATGTAGGTGGTCGGAACCCGCCGCATGACAGCGACGACGGAGAGCACCATCATAGGCAGCAGAACCTGAACCATCGCCAAATAGAGCGAAAAGCGGGTGTAGATGAGGTCGAGGGGTTCGCTGACGATACCCAATCCGAGCAGAGTGGAATTCACGGGGCCGTTCTTCTGCAGCACGATGATCCAGATGACGGTGCGCACCAGCAGCGACGTCCAGAGCGGAAACAGGATCAACGCGAACATCAGCTTCGACCACGCCGGGGGCGCGCTGACAATTGCCTGCGCCAGCGGCACGGCGAGCACCGCGCAGATGACGGTCACCACGATGCTGATCCAGATCGTACGCAGCAGCGCGTCGACGAAGATGGCGCGGTCGGCGGAAACGGCTTCGATCGAATTGTCCGCGCCTCGCTTCAGGTCCAGGCTCGCAAGCAGATAATAGTCCGTTCGCGCGCTTTGCTGACGCGCTATGACCTGCCAGAGATCGATGTTTTTCCAGCCGCCCTGTTTGGAGAGCACCTCGTCGCGCACGGGACGCATAGTGAGTTTGCCGTCGGCCGCATCCTTTGCCGTCTTGATGACGAGGAAACGGCTGCCGACGACGCGCTGGTTTACTAGTTGCGCCAGGACGCCTTCCTTCCCGGCGCGCCGCGCGTCGGCCAAATCCTCGACGAGTGCTGCAAAGACGGGTTCGCCAGGCAGGCCGCTATCTGCTTTCCAGCCCGCCAGAGCGGCAATTGTACGCGGCAGGTTGTTCGAGAAATCCGAGTTGTCGACGGCCAGAGCGAGGAAGCGCGCTACCGGCCAGAGAAACAGAATGACGACGAATAGAATAAGCGGGGCCGTCAACAGGGCGAGCATGCCGCCCCGTTGGCGCCGCTTCATAGCCGGCTTTGTCCCGACCAACATGCCTGGGTTACTTCGCGAGCCAGGCCTTGAAGCGTTCTTCCAGTGCTTCCTTGTGCTCGGTCCAGAAGTCGTTGTCATAGGAGGCGCCGTACTGAAGGTGCTCCGGCGACGTCGGCAGGTTGGCCTTCCAATCCGCGGGAATGAGGTCGGCGGCTTCCTTGCGGCCGGTGCCATAGGCATAGAGTTTCGAGAAGCCGGCCTGGTTTTCAGGGATGGAGAACCACTTGAGGAGATCCAGCCCGGCCTGCTGGTGCGGCGCGCCCTTCACCACGGCCCAGTAGTCGGTGCCATAGAAGAAGCCAGCGTCCCATGCGATCGCATAGGGCTTCTTCTCGTTGATGGCTTCGTTGGTGATGCGCGCATTGAACCCGTCGCTGAGAGCCACTTCACCACTGTCGAGGTTCTGGATGCCCTGCGTCGTTGTGGACCACCAGACGACGTTCGGCTTGATCTTGTCGAGCATGGCGAAAGCCCGATCGACACCTTCCGGCGTGGCCAGCACCTTGTACATGTCCTCGCGTTTCACGCCGTCGGCCATCAGCGCATTTTCCAGCGTGAACTGTGCCTGCTGGTAAAGCCCGCGCTTTCCCGGAAATTTCTCGACGTTCCAGAAATCCGCCCAGCTCTTCGGCGCGGCGTCACCTTTGTAGACCTTCGTGTTGTAGGCGAGGACCGTAGCCCAGGTGTCGGATGCGACGCCGCATTCGTGCAGGGTGCCTGGAAGATAATTCGCCGCGTCGCCGGTGATCTCGGGCGTCAGCGGGACGAACAGGCCTTCGGCGCAGCCGACTTCCATGGCGGGCGCTTCGACCGAGACGACGTCATAAGTGATGTTGCCTGCCTGCACCTGGGCACGCACCTTGGCGACCTCGCCGCCCCACTCTTCCATGACGATCGGGACCCCCGTCTGTTCGGTGTACTTGTCCCAGACTCCATCCTTGTAGGCCTTGTCCCATGTACCCCCCCAGCCGACCACCGTGACGGGGTCGGCCGCGGACGCGGCCAAAGTCGAGGTCGCGAGGCAGATCGCGGCGGCAGATACGGCTTGCAGATAAGTCCTCATTGCAGTTCCCCTTTCTTATCGTTGTAGATTTGATCAAATTTCAAACGCAAAATGGATTGATTAGCAACAGGAATTTGCGATAGGATGCAAAAAAGTTGAAAATACGAGGGGATTTGATCGAATGCTGCAAGGCACTACAGACGTGCGCGCCAATGTCAGTCTCGCTGCTGTTCTGGACGAGGCCCGACAGCGTTTCGCTGACGCCAACCCGAACAGCCTGGCGCGTCAGAACGAGGCCGCGGCATCGTTGCCGGGCGGCAATACGAGGGCTGTTCTATGGTATCCGCCGTTCCCCGTATCGTTTGTTTCCGGCGACGGCTGCAGGGTCACCGATCTCGACGGCCATACCTATGTCGACCTGGTCTCGGAATACAGCGCCGGTTTTTACGGCCATTCCGACAAGGCGATTTCGGCAGCCCTTGTGGACGTAATACAGGGCGGCATCATGCTGGGCGCCCCCAACCGCTACGAAGCGCGCCTTGCAGCGGCGGTGGTCGACCGTTTTCCAGCCATAGAGCGCGTGCGCTTCTGCAACTCGGGCACCGAGGCGAACATCATGGCGATTTCCGCCGCTCGCGCCATCACAAAGCGTTCGAAGATACTCGCGTTCCGCGAGGGCTATCACGGTGGCGTACTCACCTTTGCGCATGGCGGCTCACCGCTCAATCTACCGTTCCCCTTTGTCTTCGCCGACTACAACGATAGTGCAGGCGCCGTGGCGCTCATCAAGGAACAGGGCGACGAGCTTGCCGCGGTGATCGTCGAGCCGATGATGGGCGGCGGCGGCTGCATCCCGGCGACGCGTGAGTTCCTGGAAGCGCTGCGCGCGGCGACGAAGGAGACCGGCGCGCTGCTGATCTTCGACGAGGTGATGACCTCGCGCCTCGACTACCGCGCGCTCCATGGCGCACATGAAATCTTTCCCGATTTCGTGACGCTCGGCAAGTATATCGGCGGCGGCGCCAGTTTTGGCGCATTCGGTGGACGCGCCGACCTCGTCGATCGCTTCGATCCGGCTTTGCCCGGTGCGTTCTCGCATGGCGGGACGTTCAACAACAATATTCTCAGCATGGCTGCTGGCTTCACCGGTCTGACCGAGGTGCTGACGCAAGAGGCGAGCCGCGCCATCAATGCGCGCGGCGACCGCCTGCGCGAAGCGATGAACGTCTCCCTTGAAAGGCATGGCGTCGAGGGCATCGTCATAGGGCGAGGGTCTTTGATGAACCTGCATTTCGTGGAGGGGCCGGTGGACACGCCGGCGCGGCTCGACGACGCCGATCCTTCGGTGATTGCGCTTTGGCATATCGAAATGCTGTTGCGAGGGTACTACGTGACGCCGCGCGGCATGCTGGCGTTGTCACTGCCATTTGGCGACGCCGAACTCGACGGCTTCGCCGGCGCATTCGACGATTTCCTGTCGAGCAACCTCAAAATACTGCCGCGCCGGACAAACTGATGCTCGATCGCAAGAATGCCAGTGCCGGCTCAGCCGCGCAAAAGACAGCTCATGTTCGTGTCCATACGGGCTTGAAGGAAGCACTGATGAACGGTGACTTCCTGCCCGGCCAAAGACTGGTCGTGCGACAGCTTGCCGAACAGTACCGGACCAGCGCCATGCCGGTGCGCGAGGCCTTGCGGCAACTCGTCAGCGACGAGGCGATGTTCGACCACCCAAATCGGGGCGTCATCGTCCCCGAAGCCACGGTGGCGCGTATTTCGGATCTGGTGCGTGTGCGCTGCAGCGTCGAAGGAACGGCGGCCGAGTGGGCCGCGACGACCATCACGCCCGAAGAACTCGATGAATTGGCGAAGCTGAACGGGCTGATGCGCGAATGCGTCGAGAGCAATGTCATGGCTAGCTATCTCGGCTTGAACAGGCGCTTCCATTTCACGATGTACCATGCCGCGCGGTCACCTCTCATCCAGCAAATCATCGAGAAATTGTGGCTGCAAGCAGGACCGTTCTTGAACATCGTCCGCTCGGACGTGACCTACGGCCTGGGCCTGGACCATCATGACGAAATGCTCGCGGCGCTGCGTCGCGCCGATGGCGCGGCTGCGCGCAAGGCGCTGGTGGCCGACCTGCGCGAGGCCGCCGACATCATTCTTCGCGCCGCCGCGGCGGCTGAGGCTCAGCCTGCGCGCAAACGCCCGGCTTCGGCACGCCGTGATCCCAAGGCGCAGGCGCGGTGATGGGCGGATCCCCGCGTGGCCCGGTTCATGTCGAGTTTCGTGGCGTCAGCAAGCGCTACGGGCAGACGGTCCAGGCGGTGCGTCAGCTCGACCTGGAAATCATGCGCGGCGAATTCCTGACGCTGCTGGGGCCTTCCGGGTCTGGCAAGACGACGGCGTTGATGATGCTTGCGGGGTTCGAAGATACGACCGAGGGCGAAATCCTCATTGACGGTCAGCGCATCGACAACGTTCCCGCTAATCGTCGCGGCATCGGCATGGTGTTCCAGAACTACGCGCTTTTCCCGCACATGACGGTCGCCGAAAACCTGGCTTTCCCGCTCGAGGTCCGCAAACTTGGCCGCGACGAGGTGACGCGACGTGTCAGGAACGTTCTCGACATGGTCCAGTTGCCCGAATTCGGCAACCGGCGTCCGGCGCAGCTTTCGGGTGGGCAGCAACAACGCGTCGCGGTTGCCCGCGCCCTGATCTTCGAACCAAATCTTGTCCTGATGGACGAACCGCTCGGCGCCCTCGACAAGCAATTGCGCGAGCAGATGCAGTTCGAAATCAAGGATATCCATGCCCGGCTCGGCGTCACGTTCGTTTATGTGACACACGACCAGACCGAGGCGCTGACCATGTCGGACCGGATCGCGGTGTTCAGTGCCGGCCGCATCGAGCAGCTTTCGACACCACGCGAACTGTATGAGCGTCCGACGGGCAGCTTTGTGGCGAGCTTCATCGGCGAGAACAACCGCATGTCCGGCACCGTGCTTGCCGGCGGTGAAAACGGTGGCGTGGCCGTCCATCTCGACGATGGCGATCTGGTGTTGAACGCCATTTCCCCTGGCGCGACGCCCCCTGCGGGTGCCAGGGTGACGCTGTCGATCAGGCCCGAGCGCATGTCCTTATTGCACGATGGCTCCACCGCCCTCAACGTGATTGCGGCAACCGTCGTTCAGTCCGTCTATGTCGGGGATCACATCCGGCTCGTCGCTGTGACGGCGGGCGGCCTGAAATTCATTGTCAAGCTTGCCGCATCGTCGTCTCGGTCCGAACTCAATGCGGGCGAGGCGGTTCGATTGGGCTGTGGTCGCGAGGATTGCCTCGCGCTCGATAGATAACAACAAAAGGCAGACAAGGGAGAGTTCAACCATGAAGAAATCGCCGAAAGTCGTTATCACCTGTGCGGTCACCGGTTCGATCCACACGCCGACGATGAGCCCGTATCTGCCGATAACGCCGTCCGAGATCGTCGACGCCGCCGTCGGAGCAGCCGAAGCCGGAGCGTCGGTGATCCATCTGCATGCCCGCGATCCGGAGACCGGCAAGCCTACCCCTGATCCAAAGCTGTTTATGGATTTCCTGCCGCGCATCAAGCAGCAGACCGACGCCGTGATGAACATTTCCACCGGCGGCGGGCTGAAGATGACCCTCGAAGAGCGCCTTGAAGCCGCGCACGCTTCGAAGCCGGAACTCTGCTCGCTCAATATGGGATCTATGAATTTCGCCCTGCACCACATCGCGCCGAAATACACCGACTGGAAGTACGACTGGGAGAAGGGCTACCTGGAGGACACAAAGAAGGGCATCGTCTCCAACACGTTCGAGCAGATCGAGCGTATCATCGTCGAAGTCGGCCAGGCCTATGGCACGAAATTCGAGTTCGAGTGCTACGATGTCAGTCACCTCTACACGCTTGCGCACTTTCTCGACCGCAAGCTGCTGAAGCCGCCGCTTTTCGTCCAGACGATCTTCGGGCTGCTGGGCGGACTCGGCGCCGACCCAGAAGACATGATGCACATGCGCAGGACGGCTGATCGGCTGTTCGGAGACGACTATCTCTGGTCGATCCTTGCCGCGGGCAAGCACCAGATAAATCTCTGCACGATGGGCGCGATCATGGGCGGCAATGTACGGGTCGGTTTGGAAGACAGCCTCTATGTCGGCAAGGGCACGCTCGCTAAGAGCAATGCCGAACAGGTTGCCAAGATAAAGCGCATTCTCAACGAGTTGTCGCTCGAAATCGCGACGCCCGACGAAGCCCGTCAACTGCTGGATCTCAAGGGCGCAAACGAGGTCGGGTTTTGACGCCCGGCATCGAAACCTATGTCGGCGTCGTGCATCCTTGGATGTGCGACGCGATGGGCCATCTCAACGTTCGTCATTATGTGGCGATGTTTGATGACGCCAGTTTCCAGTTGCTGGGCAGGATTGCCGATCCTCGTTTGACGCCGACCCTCGGCTGGGCGGATGTGAGGATGGAGATCGACTACGTGCATGAAATCGCGGCGGGAACTCTGGTCACCGTTCGCAGCGTTATAGAAAAGCTTGGGAAATCGTCGCTGACTTATCTGCATGAAATGCGCGGTACGCTGGACGGAGTCCTGCATGCGCGCATGCGCACCGTAACGGTGCGCTTCGATCTTCAAGCGCGGAGCAAGATCGAGATCGAAGGCGAAGCCCGGCAGGCGAGCGCGAAACTCCCGAGGGGTGAAGCCGATACGCGTGGGTGACGGCGAGAATATCTGGTGACGGCATCGTTAGCCGCATTGGCCTCACTGAGCGAGATGCTGTAGGTCGCTGAAGGTTTCTACTCGCCCTAGGAAGGTCAGATATAGCCGCTATCGCACAGGACATAGTGGGGTTTGAAGTGGTAGCGGGAGAGCGCTACCGCCTTTCCCCCACTCATCGCACTACCAGTTCCGGCTTCGCTGCTATGGCTGAGCGAAGTGGCGGCGAGATTCATGGTTTGCGGTCGGCGGGAGCTCAACGATCGGCCCGTTCCCGAAGATGTCACTCGTCCGTTTGGATAAGATCGGGTCAGGCAGGGTTGTTCGCGTTCACATTTGGTTGCAGTGCAACAAGTCAACGGCGCTTGGTCTTGACAAATCAAGCGAACAATTGTCCCAAGGGGTTTGATGAGAAACGTTGACCGAATCTCGATTGCAGGAAGTGCGCCGTTCCGGGCGATGCTTGCGGTCGTATTTGTGGTCTTGTCTTCTCTCCAGCCAGGCCTTTTCGCAAGCGCGAACGCCACCGGCTTTCATAGCGACGCCGGGGTGGCACTCCAAATCGAGGAATCTGCACACGACATCGGCGGCCACGTTGGCGACCACAAGGATGCGGTCGCAGCAGCCAAAACGGGTGTGGACAAGAAACATCCCGGTGGTGAGAAATCGGCAAATGAGAGCTGCGAGGTCCACTGCGCGCAGGTGTATGCAGTGCCGGTCGACTGTCCTGAGCTGGACCGCATTGTCACCCGCTGTTTTCCGCCTGCCGTTGCCGAAGTGTTGCCAGGCGGCGAGTATACGGCGCACATAAGGCCTCCCAGACCCCTGAACTGACGCCGCCCCATCGAGGGCGTTCGCGAGCAGCGTGCGGATACGTTCCGGCGCGGCTTAACGCACACGTTTAGCTTCAGGTCTACAATGAAATTCGCAAGCCTCGCGATGCTCGCATCGCTTTTGGTTGCCGGATGCGCGGTAACCAGCCCACCGACCGTCCTTCCAGCTTTCAATCCGGCTGATCCCGTGATGGGCATCCGTGACGCGCACTATCACCCGGTCGTCGCCAATTACCACCAGCGGGAGCCCGTCGATCCGCAGAACTGGCGGCGTCTCAATGAAGAACGGTCCCCTGCAAAAACGGGAGCCGGGTCATGAAGCGGCGGTTTCTGAACATAGCTGCGGCCATAGCCATCTCGCTAATTGCTGCCGGATGTGCCACCACCGCCGGCCCTGACGACGTTTCCGACCCCGTCGCTGGCTTCACGACAGTCGCGGCACGCGCCGGAGCTGTGACCGGCAAGAGAACGGTTTGGGTGCGTTCCCGCGAGGAAGCGCAGGCTCTTTCCGTGCAAGTAAAGAGCCTGGTGCGGAAGAAGACCATTGGTCCGGACGTCGCGGTGCAGGTCGCCCTGCTCAACAACAAGGGCTTGCAAGCGGCCTACGCCGAGATCGGTCTGTCGGCGGCCGATGTCTGGCAGGAAGGGATGCTCGTCAATCCGACAATCTCGGTTGGAACGATCGGCATCGATCCCGTACGCACGATCGAGGGGGCGGTTGCCAGCAACATCCTTGCGCTGATGACCCGTCAGCGACGCGTCGCGGTCGCGGATACGCGCTTCCGCCAGGCCCAGCTCCGCGCCGCCGAAGAAACGCTACGACTGGCCGCGGACACGCGGCGGGCCTGGATCAATGCTGTCTCGGCCCGGGAAAGCGTTTCCTATCTCAATCAGGCGCAGGCCGCCGCCGACGCTGCGTCCGAACTCGCTCAGAAACTAGGCGAGACCGGCGCTTTCACAAAAACCGGCCAAGCCCGCGAACATGTCTTCTATGCCGAGATCACTGGTCAGGCGGCGGAGGCGCGGCTCGCCGCCCGGGCGGCCAAGGAAGAGCTCACCCGGCTGATGGGTCTATGGGGACCAGACGTCGATTACTCAGTCCCCGACACTCTTCCAGCCCTGCCGAAGGGCGCCAAGGCCAAACGCGCGATCGAGGGGGAGGCGCTAAAAAACCGCGTCGACCTTGAGATCGCGAAGCTTGAGCTGGAAGCGTTGGCGAAATCCCACGGCCTGACCGAGGTGACGCGCTACGTCACCGATCTCGAACTTCTCTCCGGCGTAGAGGTGGAACGGGAGGAGTCGGAAGAGGACGGAACGGAGACGAGTGTCTCCCCTACTCTGGAACTCGAGTTTGTCATTCCGATTTTCGATACCGGCAAGGCCCGCATGCGCAAGGCCGAGCTTGCCTACATGCAAGCCGCAAACCGGATGGCGGAGAAGGCGATCAACATCCGGTCCGAGGCCAGGTCCGCCTATGACGCCTACCGCTCGACCTATGACATCGCTCGGCACTATCGCAACAGTGTCGTGCCGCTGCGAACAAAGATCGAGGCGGAGTCGGTCCTCACCTACAACGGCATGATTACCAACACGTTCGAGCTTCTGGCGGACACCCGCGCGAAAATCAGCTCGATCATGCTTTCCCTCAACGCCAAGCGCAATTTCTGGCTGGCAGACGTCAATCTCGGAACTGCCATCCATGGCGGCGGCGCAAGCGCGCCCGGGGGCGGCGACGCACCGGCCGCGGCCGAAGCCGGCGCACAAGGCCACTGAACTCAAGGAGAAGAAAATGCTTTCAAGACGTCAGTTGCTAAGCGCGGGAGCCCTGCTCGCCGGCGCCACGGCATGGACCAAGACCTCGGCGATGGGTTTGCCGGACGCGGCGGTAATGGAGTCCCCGGACATGCAGCCACCGTTATTTCCGACGAGCGGCCCGGACTACCAGCCGGTGGTGACGCTCAACGGCTGGACGCTGCCGCACCGCATGAACAACGGTGTGAAGGAATTCCACCTTGTCGCCGAAGCGGTCGAGCGGGAACTGGCGCCCGGATCGACTGCCTATCTTTGGGGTTATAACGGTCAGTCCCCCGGGCCGACCATCGAGGCGGTCGAGGGCGATCGGGTCCGCATCTTCGTGACCAACAAGCTGCCGGAGCACACCACAGTGCATTGGCACGGCATGATCCTGCCCAGCGGCATGGACGGCGTGACCGGTCTTACCCAACCTGGAATCCCCCCCGGTAAGACCTTCGTCTACGAGTTCGACCTCGTGAAGAGCGGCACCTTCATGTACCACCCGCACGCCGATGAAATGGTCCAGATGGCGATGGGCATGATGGGCTTCTTCGTCATCCACCCCAAGGACCCGAAATTCATGCGGGTGGACCGCGACTTCGTCTTCCTGCTGAACGCATTCGACATCGAGCCCGGATCCTACGTCCCGCGCATCATGGAGATGACGGATTTCAATCTCTGGGCCTGGAACAGCCGCATCTTTCCGGGGATCAGTCATCTTCCAGTGGCTAAGAACGACCGGGTCAGGGTCCGGGTCGGCAACCTGACGATGACCAATCATCCGATCCACATGCATGGCTACGACTTCGAGGTGACCTGCACCGATGGCGGCTGGGTCCGCCCCGAGGCGCGGTGGCCGGAGGTGTCGATCGACATCCCCGTCGGCGCCATGCGGGCGTACGAGTTCGAAGCCAAATACGAAGGCGACTGGGCGATCCATTGCCACAAGTCGCATCACACGATGAACGCCATGGGCCACGACGTGCCTACGCTTATCGGTGTCGATAACTCGAAGGTCACCGACAAGATCCGCCGGGTGCAGCCCGAATACATGGCGATGGGTGACCGCGGCATGGCCGACATGGGCGAGATGGAGATGCCGCTTCCGGACAACACCGTTCCGATGATGACCGGCTGGGGCCAATTCGGCCCCATCGAGATGGGCGGCATGTTCTCGGTCGTGAAGGTGCGCGAAGGCCTGTCCGCGAACGATTACGCCGATCCCGGATGGTACAAACATCCGGAAGGAACCGTGGCTTACGAATGGACCGGTGATGTTCCGGCCCCCACAAAGTCAGGCGACGCAAAGACGATGGCCCCGGCAGTGCACGGCGGTCACGGCAAGCAGGGATGACAAACCGAACCCCCTCAACCCCAACAAAGAGAGTGTGCAGCATGAAACAAATGATCGCAGCGGCCATTTTGATGGCGATCAATTCCGGAGCAGCTCTTGCCAGTGGCACCCACGCCGGAGGCCATGGAGACAAAGCTGCCACGATGCCGATCGGTAACCCTGGTGAGGCCGGCAAGGCCAAGCGGACTGTCAGCATCTCCATGTCGGAGAAGGACGACGGGACGATGTTGTTCCAACCGGCTGTGCTCAAGGTGAAGAAGGGTGAAACCGTTCGCCTGAAGTTCGTCAACAAAGGCAAAATTGACCACGAATTCGTCATGGACGTCCATGAAGGGATCATGGAGCACAAGGCGCTGATGGAGAAATTCCCCGAGATGGAGCACGCCGATCCCAACGCGATCCGGCTGGCGCCCGGTGCCAGAGGCGAGATCATCTGGACGTTCGCCAATGCCGGCGAGTTCGGTTTCGCCTGCCTGGTCCCGGGTCACTACGATTCCGGCATGAAGGGCGACATCACCGTCGCCAACTGAGTCAGAAACGCGAAGGAAGCAACCATGGCACTATTGGTAAAAGTACTATCGACACTCGCGCTCGTACTCGCCATTGGCGGGAGCGCGCTTGCGCAGGAATACGTGAAGGGCGAAGTCATCAAGGTCGACGCCAAACAGAAAAAGCTGACGATCAAACATGAGCCGCTGACGAATCTCGACATGCCCGCGATGACGATGGTGTTCGTCGTCGCGGAGGACGGCATGCTCAAGAAGGTCAAATCGGGTCAGGCGATCGAGTTTACAGCCGACCGCGTCAACGGACGCATCACGGTCACAGGTATCAAGTGATCCGGGACTAGCGCCGCGGGTTGAAATCAACCCGCGGCAACGCTCCGATCGGGCAATGCCATGAGCACGGGTGCCAGAATAAGGGGGCGGCGCAGAATGTAATCCAGAGATTTTCTTTCCAATCATCACGCTCGGAGCGGCTCAGAGGCATCACTATAGGATATTTTCGCGTACCCACGCTCACGTAAGCCGGGGAGGCACAGCGAACGCCTGCACGATGCCTACCGGTATCTTCATACCTGATGGCGCCACTCGCGTCTGTCTGCACGCTGAGCTTGACCGACGTCGCATCGGGAAAAATGGCGGTGTAGAAGACCAGTTGCTCCGCCGCTATCGAGGGCGTAGCCACCAAACGCCGGCAAAAAATGCAATGGCGCGCATGTCCTATTCCCGAGGATGGGACAGAATACTATCATCTATCGCGCCTATGTTCGAGTTTGCCGGACCAGCGGCGCATGGGAAGTGTTTTCCAAGAGCGCATATCGCCCCGAGCGATTGCGTTTCCAGATCTCCACTCACTCTCATCCTTGAAGATTCGGATCAGAATCGGATCGGCCGGTGTCATTTTCCGCCTGCCCATATCGCTGACGAGGCTTGCATTGATTGGCCGGTTTGCCTTGTCCGCGATGCGGCGGGCAAAGGCAGCTGTAATTGCGAGTTCAGGATGGTACTGGTGGGGTTTAGAACCCCGAGACAAAATACCTTTATTATCAATCAGTTAGAAGAATCAGGATTGTCTAGGTAGGTTTCTCCAAACCTTCTCGCCAAAAAATATACATTGATATCAGACGCTTATGTGGCAGTGATGGTAGCGGGAGAGGGACTTGAACCCCCGACCCCAGGATTATGATTCCCGTGCTCTAACCAACTGAGCTACCCCGCCAGGGCGGCGAAAGGCCCGAAATCCGCCTCAAATCGAAAGGCATGTCGGGGGCGTTCGCCAAGGTCGCGCGGATATAAGGTTGGGAGGGTGAGCCTGTCAAGCTTCGAAGCAACCGGCTTGCCGGCTTATCGTCATTATCGAAAAAGCTTTGCCACGCGGACATTTGGTTGCCGCCGCCGGGGTTGAGTTCGAAGGGGCACGTCGCTATGTCTCGGCCACGAGTTTTTAGAGTTGAAACAGATGAAGCCGCGCATAGCAGTCCTCGGTTGCGGATACTGGGGCAGCAACCACATCCGCACTCTCAAGGCGCTCGGCGCGCTGTACGCGGTCTCCGACACCAACCGGGCCCGCGCAGAAGGCTTCGCCAGCGAGCAGGACTGCCTGGCGATCGAGCCGGACCAGCTGTTCGTGCGTGACGATATCGACGCCATCGTCATGGCGTTGCCGCCGCAATTCCATGCCGACCTTGCCGTGCGTGCCGTCGCGGCCGGCAAGGACGTGCTGGTGGAAAAGCCGATCGCTCTGACTGTGGCGGATGCCGAGCGTGCGGTGCAGGCGGCCAAGGACAATGGCCGCGTCTTCATGGTCGGCCATGTCCTGCGGTTCCACCCTGCCTTCGAGACGCTGAAAGGGCTGATCGACAAGGGCGAGCTCGGCGAAGTCCGCTACATCCACTCGCACCGGCTCGGCCTCGGCAAGTTCCACACAGAGAACGACGCGCTGTGGGACCTGGCGCCGCACGATCTGTCGATGATCCTGGCGATCACCGGCACGGAGCCGATCGAGGTGCGCGGCGAGGGGGCCGCCCTGCTCGACAATCTCAGCGACTTCGCGCATCTGCACATGCGCTTCCCCAACGGCCTGCGCAGCCATCTCTTCACCTCGCGTCTCAATCCCTATCGGGAGCGGCGGCTGACCGTGGTCGGCACCAAGGCGATGGCGGTGTTCGACGATGTCGAGCCATGGGAACGCAAGCTTGCCGTCTACCGCCATGCAGTGTGGCAGGACAGCGGCCAATGGGCCTTCACCACCAATGAGCCATCCTATGTCGCGGTTGCCCAGGGCATGCCGCTGACACGCGAGCTGGAGCATTTCATCCAGTGCATCGAGACGCGTGCCGAACCGCGTACCAGCGGCGAGGAAGCGATCAGGGTGCTACGCATCCTGACCGCCGGCACGGTCACCCACACCAAGTCCAATTCCTGAAACGCGGATTATTCGGCGGGAATCTTATTCCGCGGGAATCTGGGCCGGCCGGGCGGCAAGCCGGGTCAGCATGGCCTCGGCCTCGGCGCCACGCTCCGAACGCTCGATGAAGCCGCCGCCGAACACGCGAGCTTCGTTGCCGTCATCGGAGTAGAGCACGCAGGCCTGGCCCGGCGCGATGCCGGATTCGCCGTCGACCAGTTCCACCCATGTGGCACCGGCACGATGATGCAGCACGGCCGGGCGCGGCGGCCGCGTCGAGCGGACCTTGGCGAACAGCTCCAGGCCGCCTGCAGGGACGTCTGTGAGCGGTCCGTCGCCCAGCCAGTTCATATTGCGCAGATAGATCTTGTGCGTCTCCAGCGCCTCGCGCGGGCCAACCACGACGCGAGCGCGGTCGGCATCGAGGTGGACGACGTAAAGCGGCTCGCCGGAAGCGATGCCGATGCCGCGGCGCTGGCCGATCGTGTAGCGCAGGATACCCTCATGGCGGCCGAGCACGCGGCCGTCGATGTGGACGATGTCGCCCGGATTGGCCGCAGTTGGCTTCAACTTGGCGATGATGTCGGAATACTTGCCCTGCGGCACGAAGCAGATGTCCTGGCTGTCCTGCTTGGCGGCAACCGCCAGCCCCATCTCCTCGGCGATGGCGCGAACCTGAGGCTTCGACAGGCCGCCGAGGGGAAAGCGCAAATAATCGATCTGTGCCTGCGTGGTGGCGAACAGGAAATAACTCTGGTCACGGTCGGCGTCGACCGGCCTGTAGAGCGCGCGGTGGGCGCCGTTGGCGCCGGAACGGATGTAGTGGCCGGTGGCCAGCGCGTCGGCGCCGAGCTCCTTGGCGGTGGCTAGCAGGTCGGCGAACTTCACCGTCTGGTTGCAGGAAACGCACGGGATCGGCGTCTCGCCGGCGACATAGCTCTCGGCGAAGGGATCGATGACCGCCTTGCGGAAGCGTTCCTCGTAGTCGAGCACATAATGGGGGATGCCGAGCGTCTCGGAGACACGGCGGGCATCGTCGATGTCCTGCCCGGCGCAGCATGAGCCGGCCCGGTGCGTCGCCGCGCCGTGGTCGTAGAGTTGCAAGGTGACGCCGACGACGTCGTAGCCCTCGCGTTTCAGCAGGCCTGCGACGACAGAGGAATCGACGCCGCCCGACATGGCGACGACGATGCGGGTGTTTTCGGGACGTCCGGGAAGATCGAGACTGTTCATGATGCTTTCGTTCTGCGCGGCGCCTCAATGCCAATGTCGAGAATATAGGTCAAGCTTTACCGGCGCGCCAGCGTGCAGGGCGATTCACCGGTTGCGGCCGATCTCCGCCAAGGGATGCATTTTCCCGGCAAATCAGGGTTTGCGGGCAGATGTTTCAAATGCCGGCGAAAAGACTAACGCGGCGTTCATGATCCTTACCTAGTCATTAGGGTCTGCTTAGGCAATTTTTAAAGCTGTGGCGGTAACGTGGCGGGGATTGGGTCTTTGAGTTTTTTGTAGAGAGTACGATGACCGATCTGGTTAGACCGAGAGTCAAATATGTTATCGGGCCTGACGGCAGCCCTCTTACGATTGCCGATCTGCCGCCGACCAATACACGTCGCTGGGTTATCCGGCGTAAGGCGGAAGTGGTTGCGGCCGTGCGCGGCGGGCTTTTGAGCCTGGACGAGGCATGCCAACGCTACAAGCTCACCACCGAGGAATTCCTGTCCTGGCAGGCGTCGATCGACGAATATGGCCTTGCCGGGCTGCGCACGACACGCATCCAGCAATACCGGCACTGACATTGCGAATTTAGACGAAGGGCGCGGCTAACCCCGCGCCCTTCTGTTTTCACCGTTCCCGCTCAGAGCGATAGCACAACCTTGCCGATCGGCTTGGTGGCGAGGAAGGCGTGAGCGGCCCCCGCCTGGTCCAGCGGGAAGCTCTTCGCCACATGGACGGCGAGCTTGTTGGCATCGATCAACCGAGCCAGTTCCACCAGGCCCTCCCTGTCGGGCACGACGGACATACGCTCGACCCGAATGTCTCGCGCGCCGGCCTGGGCCCTGGTGTTGTCGCTGACATCGAGCAATGACACCAGCACGCCGCCACGCCTGAGCACCTTCAGCGAGCGTTGGGCGTGGTCGCCGCCCATTGGATCCAGCACCAGATCGATGTCGCGAACCTGATCGGTGAAATCGCCCTTGGTGTAGTCGATGACCTCGTCGGCGCCGAGTTCGCGGACGAAATCGAGCTTGCCCGGGCTGGCCGTGGCGACAACGTAGGCGCCGCGCGCCTTGGCGATCTGCACCGCCAGATGACCGACGCCGCCGGCTCCCGCATGGACCAATATGCGCTGCCCCGATTTCAGTCCGCCGTGGCGAACAAGCCCTTGCCAGGCGGTGAGGCCGGCCAGCGGCAAGGCGCCTGCCTTGAGGTGGTCCGCGCCCTTCGGCTTCAGTGCGATTTGATCGGCAGGCACGGCAGCCAGCTCGGCATAGGCCGCCGCCTGCTTGGGGAAGCGCGGCATGCCGAACACCTCGTCGCCGATCTTGAAGCCGGTGACGCCGGCGCCGAGTGCTTCGACAGTTCCCGAGATATCCCAACCCAGGATGTAAGGCGGCTCGCCGAGCAAGGGGTAGTAGCCGGCACGGACGGCGCCGTCGACCGGATTGATGCCTGCGGCCTTGACGCGGACCAGCGCTTCGCCGGCCTCTGGCGTGGGATCCGGCTGATCGGCGATGACAAGGACGTCGGGTCCGCCGACGGAATTCTGGATAACGGCACGCATTGAGATGTCTCCTGCTTGGTTGGTGCCACTATCATTTGGATAGTAATATCCCCTTGTCCAGTATGTACCTTCCTGATATATACGCACCTCATGGATAGTGAAGATGATTGCGGTTTCGGCTATGACGCGTTCCGGCGAACGTGCCCTTCGCACACCGTGCTGGAGATGCTGGCCAGCAAATGGGTGTATCTGGTGGTTTGCGCGCTACGCAAAGGCCGGCTGCGCAATGGCGAGCTTGCCCGGAAGCTCGAGGGCATCACGCCGAAGATGCTGACGCAGACGCTGCGGGTGCTCGAGCGCGACGGCCTGGTGCGGCGCGAGATTTTCCCGGTCATTCCGCCGCGCGTCGAATATGAATTGACCGAGCTCGGCCAGAACCTGGCGGGGCTGCTTACCCAGATCAGGTCATGGGCGGAGCAGCATGCGCCGGATATCAAGGATGCCCGTGCAAGGGCAATTGCCGAGAGTGAAGGGGATTGGGCCGCGTAGGGCGGGTTCATTTTTCCCGCCGGAGCCGCAAGCCGCGACAATGCGCCAGCCTGATGGCGAGCGTTGGTGCGGCAAACCGCCAGGTCTTAGCCGATCATGGCGCTGCGGCCACCGACTTCGGCTTCGCGGATCTTCGTGTCGCGCGATTCCAGCATTTCCGCCTTGGAAAGCTCCGCTTCAGCTTCGCCGAGTAATGATTCGGCGGCGCTTCGCTGCTGGGCGAGGTCGCTTTGGGAATTCCTGAGGTTGTCGCGGCGCAGGCGAGCCGCCTTGGCGAAGGTCGGATAGGCGAAATGGTTGATGTCTGTGATGCCGGCCTTCTTTTCCTCGGCGGTGATCTGAAGCTCCAGCTCGACGGCCATGCGTTCGAACTCGGCGATCATCATGTCGAGCTGCAGCAGCTGCCGCCGCTTCTCATTCACCTGAAACTGTTTCAGCCGAACGAGGTTTTCACGTGACTTCATGATTCGGTACTCCCGGAAACGCACACCCGCACTTATCGTCCAAACCACCTGGAAACGCCCAGGCCGCACCCGTGTCCACCGCCTTTCCCCGAACTATGGGAAACAAAACCCTAAAGTTTTTTGCCGGCGGTAACCATTCGTTTACGGGCATTGTTAATCATACGGGTCAGGACTTAAGGCCGGGTAAAAATTCCGGCCACCGATGCGGAAGCGACGTCGATGAGTCCCTGGAGTCGCTTAGTTCAGGTTGTTAATGTGTTGCATTAGGAATTTGGTTCTAAGATTCGTTATTAGATTCAAGAGGGTGTAGAAAGAGGTTAAAAAATCTGGTACCGTCATGGACGGGAAATTAGGATTTGTTAACCATTCAATGGCAGCCTCTGCACAAGGCAACCACTGCTCCGGGTCCGGACGGGTCGTGAAATGGTCCGGCAGCAGAAAAGGGGAATGAAATGCGTGTTCTGCTGATAGAAGATGACAGTGCAACCGCACAAAGCATCGAACTGATGCTGAAATCGGAAAGTTTCAACGTCTACACGACCGATCTCGGGGAAGAGGGCGTCGATCTAGGCAAGCTCTACGACTACGATATCATTCTTCTCGATCTCAACCTGCCTGATATGTCGGGCTACGAGGTCTTGAGAACGCTTCGCCTTTCAAAGGTCAAGACACCTATTCTCATCCTCTCCGGCATGGCCGGCATCGAGGACAAGGTGCGCGGCCTCGGCTTCGGCGCGGACGACTACATGACCAAGCCGTTCCACAAGGATGAGCTGGTTGCCCGCATTCATGCCATCGTGCGGCGCTCCAAGGGCCACGCCCAGTCGGTCATCACCACCGGCGACCTGGTGGTCAACCTAGATGCCAAGACCGTCGAAGTCGGCGGCCAGCGCGTGCACCTGACCGGCAAGGAATACCAGATGCTGGAGTTGCTTTCGCTGCGCAAAGGCACCACGCTGACCAAGGAAATGTTCCTCAACCACCTCTATGGCGGCATGGACGAGCCTGAGTTGAAGATCATCGACGTCTTCATCTGCAAGCTGCGCAAAAAGCTCGACGCGGCATCGGGCGGTCAGAACTACATTGAAACGGTCTGGGGGCGCGGCTATGTGCTGCGCGAACCGGAAGACATTCGCGTCAGCGCCTGAGCGACGAATCGCTCGAATCTTTTCCATAAAAAACCCGGCTTCGGCCGGGTTTTTGCATGACGGCTGGTAAGGGTCTGTTTTGGGCTGCTGAGCAAGAAACCCGTCACGCACTTTTTCTGGAATTGCTCAAGGATGCCGAATCAGGTGCGCTCTTCAAGGTGCGAAAGCGCTCGAGCAGCTGCGGGCGATTGAACGGCTTCAAGAGATAGCCCTGGGCGCCGGCGCGCTTGGCCCGCATGATCGAAGCAATATCGAGCTCGACAAGGGAAATCAGGATCTGCGGCCTTATCGGGCTCTCCATGGCGCGGACGCGACGGATGAGATCGACCGCCGGTACGTCGGGCAAGGCGCCATCGACGACGATGATGTCGGGCATGTCGGCGGCGCACATCTCCAGCGCGTCAAGTCCGCTGGCGGCCTCGATGACAATCATTTCGGAGCCGCCCAGGATGCGTTTTGCAACCTTCCTGATGACGCTTGAATCGTCGACGAACATGCAGCGTTTCATTTCCGGGTCCTCTTTGCCTTCTGGCAGTCCGGTAGCGTCGGGGGCATCCAGGACGCACCATAGGCCAATCTGGTAAAGAAGCCGAAAAGGCGTTAGGTAAAATTTTTTACAAATAGGCAGGTGCCTACTTTTATTCGCGAATGCTTTGGCGCTGCCTGGACGACCAGACGCATCTCAAGTCGATGAGCTGGAATTACAGATTTCAATGTAGAAATACTTCGCGCTATCGGCTGCGCAATCAGGCCGCAGAAAGCACGATTTCTTCCGGCGTCGCGTGGATCGATATCGTCATGCCGGCTTCGCGCGCCAGAAGCAGCGTGTAGTAGGGCTGCACGGAATGCGCGTCGATCGGTTCCTCCGGCTTGTGGCCGGAATGCAGTTCGAGGAATTTCGGCGGCACACGCAGCATCGGGCCAGCCGATGCAAGCGCGAAACGAGGTTCGGTCTCAAGATTTTCCAGCGTCACGGAAAGCTTGCCGCCGCGCGGAATGGCGGCATTGGCGACGAGGATCAGGTTGAGCAGCAGCTTGACCTTGTTCTTGGGCAGCAACGCGCGGGGCCCGTTCCAGGTCAGTTCCGGCTTTTCGTTCTTGAGGAAGGCGATGGCGACCGCTTCGGCATCGCCGGTATCGATCAACATGCCGGCCGAGCCGGCGGCACCGAAGGCGATGCGGGCGAACTGCAGGCGGGCCGAAGCGTTGCGGGCGCTCTGGCGGATCAGCTTCATGGCGTCCTCGTCGGCGCCGCCTTCATCAAGCAATTCGAGCCCGTTGTTGATCGCGCCGACCGGCGAGATGATATCGTGGCAGACCCGACTGCACAAAAGCGCTGCCAGATCGGGTGAGGAAAGGGTGAACAGATCGGCCATCGGCGAAAAATCCCTGCAAAATCTCACAACTCATGGCCGGGCGATCGATCGTCGCCTGCCACACGAATCACACACTATCTCCTCGGGCTTTCTGAATACACAGCGCCCGTGCGTGCAGCAACAAATCCAAATTGTGGTTGTGGCAAATGGCGTGTTCACGCAGGCTGCCGGCCCCACTTGAGCGACCCCAAACAGCCTTCGAACCGCCATGTTCATGTGTGAGCTTAATGGTTGAAAAAGGATTACGGCATAGTTTGCCCCTAACAGTTACCCTTAACGGCCGGCTAAAGAGCCGTACGGGGTGCGAGGCGTCGGCGAAGGTGCTCCCTGACGGAGATTGGAAGCATGTTTTCCCGATACTACGACCGGAGCTTTCTCCGTGTCTTCTCAATGGCGGTCACGCTCCTGGGCGTTCTCGTCTTCTCGACTTCAGCCCTGCGGGCCCAGGAATACACCGCTCAGGAGATTGTCGATTCCGGTCACAAGTTCTTCGGCGCGACATCAGGCGGGCTCGCCACAGTCGTCGAGAAGATTTTTGCTTCCTACGGCCTGCCCAACGGCTATCTGCTGGGCGAAGAGGGCTCGGGCGCGCTGATCGGTGGCCTGACCTATGGCGAAGGCACGCTCTACACCAAGAATGCCGGCGATCACAAAGTGTTCTGGCAAGGCCCATCGCTCGGCTGGGATTTCGGCGGCGAGGGGTCGCGGGTGATGATGCTGGTCTACAATCTCGACGATGTGGGCAGCCTCTACAACCGCTATGGCGGCGTCGCCGGTTCGGCCTATGTGGTGGCTGGCGTCGGCTTCAACGTGCTGAAGAACAACAATGTGGTTTTGGTGCCGATCCGCACCGGTGTCGGTGCCCGGCTTGGCGTCAATCTCGGCTATCTGAAGCTTACCGAGCGCGCCACCTGGAATCCGTTCTAAGCTGAAGTCCTTGGCTGTCGTTTCCCAAAACCGGGACCGCTTTTGGGGCGACATGCATTAAACTCGTGGCGTTGCGGCAAACCCTTGCCGCAACGCTGGATTTCCGCCATGTCAACGTGGCACAGTCAAAGCGCTCTATGCGCTTTGGTTTATCTGGTTTGATGCTTACCGGCCACAACGGGTAGTCACTTGGTCCAGTCGGTCCTGTTCTTCGTCCTCGGCTTTCTCTGTGCTGGCTTTCTGGCGCTCATGGTGGCTCCGGCCATATGGCGTCGTGCGGTCACGCTTACACGCAGACGCGTCGAATCCTCGATCCCTCTGACGCAAACCGAAATCCAGGCGGACAAGGATCGCATCCGCGCCGAATACGCCATGACGACGCGCCGCCTGGAAATCAGCGTCAAGGCGTTGCGAGAGAAGACGGCCGAACAACTGGTCGAGATCAATCGCGGTCGCGAGGCCATGAAGGGCCTGGCGGTCGAGCGGACGGACAAGAACCAGGCGCTGACCGAGCTGGGCGCGAAGAACGAAGCGCTGCGCCAGCGAGAGGGCGAGTTGCAGCAGCTTTCGGAGCGTCTGAAGGAAACCGAACGCAAGCTGGAGAAGCGTGCACTTGAGCTGCAAAAGCTGGAGCGCATGTATGACGACGCCAGTTTTTCCTCGAGCAGCCGACAGATCGAGCTCGTGGCGCGAGAGTCCGAAATGCAGAAACTCGCCAGTGACATTGCGATGCTGCGCGGCCAGCGCAAGGAAGCCGACAGGCGCGGCCAGGAAATCGCGGCCGAAAGCAAGGCCGCGCGGGAGGCCCTGAAAGCCGAGAAGAAAAGGACCGCCGAGCTCGACAAGAAGGTCGAGCGGCTGCTGGCCACACTTGCCGATCGCGAAGACAAACTCGACCGCCGCGAAAAGGAACTGGCACGCATGCGCGAAAGATCGAAATCCGAAGACAGCGCGCCAGCCTTGCGCCTGGTCGGCAAGGGCGGCGATGTCGCCAAGAGCGATGACTTGGACAAGGCAATCGCCAAGCTCGACAGTGACCGTGAGCAGCTCGAGGCGAGGCTGACGGCGCTGGCGCGCGAGAACAAGCGGCTGAAGGCCGACCTCACCGCACTGGCCGCGTCCACGGCCACGGACAGCAGCTCCGCCTTGCGCGAGCAGATGAACGCGCTGGCGGCGGAGGTCGTCCATCTGACGGCGAAGCTCGAGGGGCCTGGTTCGCCGATCGCCAAGGCATTGGCGGTACCGTCGGACGCCCGCTCCGGCAACGGTGACCGCAGTCTTGCCGACCGCGTGCGCGCGCTGCAGAAGGCTGACGCGACAAGCTGAATCAGGCCTCCTTAGAGCATTTCACCGTTTCACGGAAACGGCGAAATGCCCTAACTCTTTGCTTTGACGCAATTCTGGACGGAAAACCGCTTCACACTTTTCCTGGAATTGCTCTAGCCGAAAAATGATGCAGCGCGATGGCTGAAGCCGCGGCGACATTCAGGCTGTCGAATCCTTCCGCCATGGTGATCCGCACGTTGCGCAGGCTTGCGAGCAGGTTGCCCGGCAAGCCTTCGCCCTCGGTGCCGAGATAGAGCGCTAGGCGCTTGCTGCGCTGCGCATCGCGGATGTCGGTCTTCCCGCGTGGCGACAGCGCGAATTGTTCGAAGCCACGTCGGGCGAGCATTGTCGTGAAGCCGGCGGTGTCGGAGAACGATGCGAAAGGGATCTTGAGCGCGGCGCCGACCGAAACGCGGATCGCCTTGCGATAGAGCGGGTCGCAGCATGTCGCATCCAGCAGGACCGCGTCAGCGCCAAAGGCGGCGGCATTGCGGAAGATCGAGCCCACATTGTCATGGTTGGCGATGCCGACGAGCACCACGACCAGCGCCCGAGGCGGCAAGCCGTCGAGCAGGTCTTCGGCCGGCTGCGGCTCTCCCTTGCGGCCAATGGCCAGGATGCCGCGATGCATATGAAATCCGGCGATAGCGTCCATCACCGCGCTGGTGGCGACATAGACCGGGAGGTCGGCGGGCGCCTTGCTCAGGATGTTGTCGAGACCTGCCAGCCGGTTTTCCAGGACCAGGATCGATTCGGCGGCAAAGCGCCCGGTCGAGAGCAGCAGGTCGAGCACCACCTTGCCTTCGGCGACGAAGCGGCCTTGCCGGCCGGCGAGGTCACGCTCGCGAATGTCGAGATACGCAGCGACGCGCGGATCTTGCGGGTCGTCGATGCGAATGGGATCCATGCATTCCTCGCGACCGTCGCATCGGCCCGAAAATCCGGACCGCTTCCCGGCGCTCACCTTGTTTGGAAAGCACGATGCGACAATTCGGGACAATCAGCCAGCTCTGTACGCCCCGGATGGGCGCATGTCGCTCTGAAATCGCCGGCGAGATCGGCGCTATGTGGTCAGGTTCCAGCACGGCGCAAACGGTGCGCCATCTGGGACAGATCATCCTTGCCGCTGCCGAAAATGCCGTCCAGCATGACAAGCAGTTCTCGCACGGCGTCGGATTTGCAGGAGTAGTAGATCATCTGCCGGTCGCGGCGGGTCTCGACTAGGTCGAGCGCCCGCAACTTGGCGAGGTGCTGGGACAGGGCGGATTGGCTGAGCATCACCTTCTCGGCGATGGCTCCAACCGACATTTCACCTTCGGCGAGGTAGCTCATGATCAACAGGCGTTTCTCATTGCCCATCAGCATGAGAAACTCTGCCGCCGTTTCGGCGTTCACGATTAGCTTTGTCGAGACCATCGATCCCCCATGCTTCCTGTTCATCCCGACGCCATGGGGGCAATGGCGTCTGATTCCATAAATTCACTTGTCGATCGGCGCTGGCGATTCAGCGTCACCAAAAGGTAGAGCATTTCACTTAAATCTCAAGTGGTGCTTTTGATCCAGCATAATTAAGTCTCAGTCCCGGCGTCGACAATGGCTCGGCCGGCCTTAGCCAGATCGACCAGAACGTGCCGCAATCCCCCTGCCGCCGCCAAAGGTTGTGGGTAAAAGGCCCGGCAAACATCGTCGCCCGAGACCAGATCCATGCCATCGGCATCGAATCCGGCAACACGCCAGCCGTTTCCGGATACTTTCGCGAAATGCTGTGCGTAAACGGCGATCGCGTCGAGATGGTCGGCGTTCATGTGGTCGATGGCGGATTGTTCGCGCGCCGCGAGTTCCTCGACGATCGGTCCGCTGGTGAGCAAATCCGATCGATCGAGGTGGTAGGCCTTGCCGAAGCCGCCGTTGAGGCTGGCGCGTTGCGGATCGAGGCGAAAGATCGAAAAGTCGCCGAGACCGGCGTAAAGTTTCGCCTTGGGATTGTGATTGAGATAGCGGCGCTCGGCGCGGGCGTGTTCGGCAGATCCGCGCTCAAGCCGTGCCGCCTGGCAGATCAATGTCAGGCGCGGGTGCGCCAGCGGGTCGCCCTTGCCCGGTTCGCCGAGCAACAGGGAACAGCGCGGATCGGCAAGCAGGGCGCCGGTGTGCGCCGAAAGCATCGACACCAGGATCAGCGGCGCGCCATCGATGTCGGTGGCCACGCCGACCCTGCTGGCCAGCGGCGAGCCGGTTTGCGGTTCGATCACCGCCAGGGCGCCAAAGCGGGCGCTGCGCAGAAGCGTCTTCGCCAGCCGGATCGCTTCGGCGTCCGTCTCGCGGATCACGTCCTTTTTCGGCTCGTCCAAGGCAGCACCGCAGTAAGTTGATCATTCTTCTCTAGTTATCGTTATCGGTCAGCAAGCCGGATTTGACAAGGCCGTCGATCTCGGCTTTCGCAAAGCCGAAACGTGCCAGAATTGCCGATGGCGACAAGTCCTCATTGCCTGGCATAGTGGCCAATGTCGGTTGCGAGCTCGAGAAACGCGGCGCGGGGGCCGGGCGCTCAAATGCACCTGTCGTCACAGAGGCGTTGCGTGCCCGATTGTGCGGGTGGTGCTTCGCCTCTTGCAGCGACAGGACGGGGGCCACGCAGGCATCGGTCTGGGCAAACAGCAGGTCCCAGTCGTCGCGTGGTTTCTGCCGGATCCGATCGGCAATGGCGGCGCGCATCGGCGGCCACAGGGCCTTGTCGTACTGGCCGGACGCAAAGCGCTCGTCGAGCGGCAGCAGCCTGGCGAATTCGGCGAAGAATTGCGGCTCGAGGCAGCCGATGGCGATGTGCCCGCCATCCGACGTCTCATAGGTGTCGTAGAACGGGGCGCCGGAATCGAGCAGGTTCGCGCCGCGCGTGTCGCTCCACAAGCCGGCCGCCGTCAAGGCCTGCAGGGGCAGCGCCAGCATCGAGGCGCCGTCGACCATCGCGGCGTCGATGACTTCACCCTTGCCCGTGCGCGAACGTTGGAACAGGGCTGCCAGCACGCCGGCAATCAGCATCATGGCGCCACCGCCATAGTCGGCGACAAGGTTGAGCGGCGGGACGGGACGGCCGTCGGCATGGCCGATGGCGTGCAGCACGCCGCTATAGGCGAGGTAGGTGATGTCGTGGCCGGCGCGGCCGGCGAGCGGGCCGTCCTGGCCGAAGCCGGTCATACGGCCGTAGATCAGCGCCGGGTTGCGCGCCAGCACCGTTTCGGGGCCGAGGCCAAGCCGTTCCATGACACCCGGGCGAAACCCTTCGAGCAACATGTCCGCCTTTTCGGCAAGGCGCAGCAACAGATCGGTGCCTTCACGGCGCTTCAGGTCGAGGCGCAGGAGGGCGCGGCCATGGCGGTCGATGTTGTACTCATCCGGCAGCGACAGGAGCTCGCTCGTCCCCGTCCGTTCGATGCGCAACACTTGCGCGCCCATCTCCGACAGCATCAGGCCGGCCAGCGGCACCGGTCCGAGCCCGGCCATCTCGATCACCTTCAGCCCGGTCAGCGGACCGGTTTTAGCGGCAGCGGACAGGCCGGCGTTCATGACCTTCTATTTCGGCGCCATGCGGATGGCGCCATCGAGACGAATGGTCTCGCCGTTCAACATCTGGTTCTCGATGATGTGCAGGGCGAGAGCGGCATATTCGGACGGCTCGCCCAGGCGCGACGGGAACGGCACGGCGGCGCCCAGCGAATCCTGCACCTCTTGCGGCATGCCGGCCATCATCGGCGTCTTGAAGATGCCGGGAGCGATGGTGCAGACGCGGATGCCGGAACGGGCAAGGTCGCGCGCCACCGGCAGCGTCATGCCGACGACGCCGCCCTTGGACGCCGCATAGGCGGCCTGGCCGATCTGGCCATCATAGGCGGCAACCGAAGCGGTGTTGACGATGACGCCGCGCTCGCCGCCTTGCAGCGGCTCGAGCTTCGACGCGCGCTCGGCGACGAGGCGGATCATGTTGAACGTGCCGATCAGATTGACCTCGATCACCTTGCGATACTGGTCGAGGGGGTGGGGACCATCCTTGCCGATCGTCTTCACGCCGATGGCGATGCCGGCGCAGTTGACCAGGATCCGTGGCTGGCCAAGCTTGGCCGTAACGTCGGCGAGGGCAGCGGTCCCGCTGTCGGCGCTGCTGACGTCGCACTGAACGGCTATACCGCCGATCTCGGCCGCGACCTTGGCCGCGCGATCGATACCGACGTCGCAGATGGCGACGCGGGCGCCCTTGGCGGCCAGCGCGCGCGCCGTTGCCTCGCCAAGGCCGGAGCCGCCGCCGGTGACGATCGCGATCTGGCCGTTGGGGTTCATGGCGTCATCCTTTGATCTCAGGAACAGTGGGATGGATCAGGCGCCAGATCGACGGGAAAGGTCAAGCCATCGCCGCGGCAGGATCGGCCACCCTGGCCTGATCGGCGTGGCAGACCTCGCCCAAGAGCCTGGCTACCGCGCCCGGCGCGATCTCGTGCGACAGCAGCCGGTCGAGATCGACGGGGCGCGGCATCGAAATCTGGCCGCGCGGAATCCGCTTGAAACCGAGCGGCCCGTAATAGGGCTCGTCACCGACCAGCATGACGGCAGGTGCGCCGGTCTTGGCGGCGGCCTCCAGCGCGATCGCCACCAGCCGGCGGCCGATGCCGAGATTCTTGAAGGCCGGCCGCACGGCGAGAGGCCCGAGCATCAATGCGCGGCCGGCACCGGCGGCGATGCGGGTCATGCGCACGGAGGCGACGACGATGTCGCCATCGACGGCGACAAAGGACAGCGAGCGCTCGTGCCCTCCGGCCTCACGAATCTTGTAAGCCGCCAGCACAAAGCGGCCGGGCCCGAAGGCTTCGTCGTTGATGGCTTCGATCTCGGGGTCGTGCACCGGGGTTTCCGGCAGGTATTTCACGTCGGCAAGGCTCATGGTCTTTGCGTTCCGGTAAGGAGGAAAGGTTTGCTGCAAACGGCAGCATTCGCCAGTCAGCGCTTCATCAAGCGCGGGCGCCCTTTCGTCGTCGGTCAAACCGGATCAAAGCAAAGTCGAACATGCGGATTGTCCGCTAGCATCAATTTCCCGCCGCTGCAATCGGCCGTTTTTGTCCGTCATTTCTGCCAAGTGACGGTCTGTTCAGCACCTGACGTCTTCGACAGGGCAACCTTGCGCCTACATCAACCAACAGGACGCAAGGAGATTTGCATGGGATTGCTGGTCGAAGGAAGATGGCAGGACCGCTGGTACGATACAGCGGACAATGGTGGCAGGTTCGTGCGGACGCAGTCGCAATGGCGCGACTGGATCACCGTTGACGGGGCGCCTGCCGAAGGCCGGACGCGCGGTTTCAAGGCTGAGCCCGGCCGCTATCACCTCTATGTCTCGCTTGCCTGTCCGTGGGCCCACCGGACATTGATCTTTCGCGCGCTGAAGAAGCTGGAAGGCGTCATATCGGTGTCGGTGGTGCATCATTTCATGGGCGCCAATGGCTGGACGTTCGTGGCTGAGGACGGCGCCACGGGCGATACGCTCTACGGCCTCGACTTCCTGCACCAGATCTATGCCAAGGCCGATCCAGCCTATTCGGGCCGGGTGACGGTGCCGGTGCTGTGGGACAAAAAGGAGCAGACCATCGTCTCCAACGAGTCTTCCGAAATCATCCGCATGCTGAATTCAGCCTTCGACGAATGGGGCGACGCCAGCCTCGATTACTATCCGAAGGCGTTGCGCGGCGAGATCGACCGCATCAATGCGCTGGTCTATCCCGCGGTCAACAACGGCGTCTATCGCGCCGGCTTCGCCACCACGCAACGTGCCTATGAAGAGGCGTTCGGTGAAGTGTTCACAGCGCTGGATACGCTGGAGGAGCGGCTGTCGAAGCAGCGCTATCTCGTCGGTGGTCCTATCACCGAAGCCGACTGGCGGCTGTTCACCACGCTGGTGCGCTTCGATCCGGTTTATGTCGGCCATTTCAAATGCGATCTGCGCCGTATCGCCGACTACCCGAACCTGTCCAACTATCTGCGTGATCTCTACCAGGTGCCTGGTGTGGCCGGGACGGTGAACCTGCTTCACATCAAGGCGCATTATTACGGCAGCCACCAGACGATCAATCCGACGCGGATTGTGCCTGTCGGACCGGAACTGGATTATGGCGCGCCACACGACCGGGCGCGATTCGAGAAAGCGGCGGCCTGATCTACCAGTAGGGCGAGGGCTGCTCGCCGTCAAAAACCTCGGCGATCCGGCGCAGCGTCGCGGGCGTCGTGCCCTGCGGCAAGCGGTCGAGCGGGAAGAAGCCGGCTTCGGCGATTTCGTGATCCGGCCGCTTCGGCGCCGTCTGGCTGAAATGCTCGAGCAAATAAAAGCCGACATGGTCGCGGCGGCTGGAGCGGCGGTTGAAATGCATCGATTTGAACACCGGCGGGGCGGTGAGAGCGATGTTGCCTTCCTCGGCCAGTTCACGGGCCAGTGCCTCGTTCATCGTCTCGCCGACTTCGACGCCGCCGCCGGGCAGCTGCCAGCCTGGTACGTAGGTATGGCGAATGAGGAAGACGGACTTGGACGCCCTGTCGTGGATCAGGCCGCGCACGCCAAGCGTCATCGGCCTCCGCAGCACGAAATAGAGATGGAACAGCCTGGCCCTCAAACCTGGCCAGCCGGTCTGGCGGACGGCATCTTCAGGGCTCGTCATTGATAGCGAAACCGTGGGTGGAAAGCCGCGCGCGCGTCGCCTATGAAGGTTGTATGTTCAGGCTCGCGCATATTTCCGATGTCCATCTGGGGCCGCTCCCCGATGTATCCTATCGCGATCTCGCCTCCAAGCGCGTGCTCGGCTATGTCAACTGGCAGCGCAACCGCCGCCGCCATATGCATGATGCGGTCATTGATACGATCGTCGCAGACATCAAGGCGAACACGCCTGACCACCTCGCCGTCACCGGCGACCTGGTCAATCTGGCGCTCGACGGCGAGATCGAGATGGCCAGGCACTGGCTGGAGACGCTGGGGCCGGCGCATGATGTTTCGGTCGTTCCGGGCAACCACGACGCCTATGTGCCAGGCGCCTTCGACAAGGTCTGCCGATCCTGGGCGGCGTGGATGAGCGGCGACGGCGTCAACACGCCGGTCGATCGTAACGCATTTCCCTATCTGCGCGTGCGCGGCAACGTCGCGCTGATCGGTGTCTCGACGGCGCGCGCCACGGCACCCTTCATGGCCAATGGTTTCTTCATGGAAGGCCAAGCGAAGCGGCTCGGCAAAATCCTTGGGGATACCGCCGGACAGGGGCTGTTTCGCGCCATCATGATCCATCATCCGCCGGTGCGCGGCGCGGTCCCGCAGCACAAGCGGCTGTTCGGCATTGCCCGCTTCAACAAGATCATTCGTCGCCACGGCGCCGACCTTGTGCTGCACGGCCATTCGCATCTGCCGTCGCTGTTCTTCATAGGCGGTCGCGGCGTCAGGATCCCGGCGGTCGGTGTCGCTGCCGCCGGCCAGGCGCCGGGCGGCAAGAACCCGGCGGCGCAGTACAATCTGTTCGACATTGACGGCGAGGCGGGCAATTGGCGGATCCGGCTGACACGGCGCGGCCTGACCGGGCCGTCCATACCGCCATCCGATCTGCAGACGGTGGAGCTTGGCGCCGAGGCCGCTATGGCCGCAAATTGACAACCATGGCCACGATGCGGTCCCAGAACAGGACGACCGACACCACAAGGCCGACCAGTGCGCCGGCAGCGACCAGGCCAAGCCCGGACAGAAGGGCCGACCAGCGTTTGCCGCGCTCCGCTGCGCGCAGCGGCGGTTCGGCTTCCGGCACATAGGCACGTTTCAGGCCGGCGACGGCGGGTTCGACGCCGCCTTCCAGCATCCTCTGACGCTCGACGATGCGCTCGGCGACATAGCGCGTCACGGAATCGGCAACCGGCTTCATCTCGGTGGATTCGGCAAGCACCACTCGGCCGATACGGGTGTCCTTGAGGAAGCGATAGGTCCGGCGGTCGCGCCCCATGGCGACATGGCTGATGGCGTCGATCCACAGGCGCGGCTGCAAGCCGGACGAGACGACAAAGTCGAAATTGTCCATATCGGCCGGAACATCGGCAAAAACCGGTGCCAGTTCGGCGGCGAGCAGATCGAGACGCATGCGATGCGCCTCGCGCATGTCGACGACGACGTCGTCGCGGTCGGCGAAGGCATTTTTGACATCACGGATGGCATCGGACAGTTTCTTGGACTGGTCGATGGTCTTCTCGCCTGCTTCCTTCATCGGCGTCTGCCTCGTAGGTTTGGTTAACACCGGGTTAACACAGCCGCCGGCAAAATGCACTGGCGAGATCGACGGCCCCGGGTGTCCAGGAAGGTTGTCGTGCGCGAAAAAGGTCAGCTGGCTGCGGCGGCGAATTTCTGGCGGTGTGGCCTGGCGCGACGATTGGTGTTGCGGCGAATGATCTCGGCAACAAGGTCGGGGGCTTCCTCAGCCAGCATATGGCCGGCCTCCAGCACGTGGTGCACGTGAAAATGCGCCGGCAGGTCATCCGCCTGGGTAAAGGGCAGCACCGCATCGCTGATTCCCCATGCCACCATCACCGGCATGTTCAGTCCATCGAGGCGATCGTGTGGGATGACGCCTTGCCGACCGTCCACGGTCATGGCGGCTGCGATCTCGACGAGCTTTTCGAGTTGGCCGGGTCGCCTGCGCATTTCCCAAAGGGTGTCCACCGTATGTTCGAGCGGCGGGGCTGAAGGCCCCGACATGACGGCGAGGCAGGAGCGGATCTCGGACCGATCCGCGGCTTCGGCATAGCGGCGCAACAGCGGTCCATTGATTTCGGGGCCAAGGCCGCCCGGCGCCAGAAGCGTCAGCGAGGCTATCTTTTCGGGCTCGGCCAGCGCCATCAGCGCCGCCACGGCACCGCCCATCGAGTGGCCCACGAGATGAACGCGCTTCAGGCGGCGCTCCGAGAGATCGGCGAGCACGGCCTTGGCTGCCACCCTGGCGGGACCGGCGGCGGGAAAATCGAGCGACAACCCGTGCCCAGGCAGATCATAGGCCAGCGTATGCGTGGAAGGCGTCAGGGCGGAAATCACCTCGTGCCATACATCATGGCAGCCGCCGAAACCGTGCAACAGGACGATGGCCTTCGAGCCAACACCCTCTTCGGCGGCAAAAAGTGATGCGGTCATGAAAGCTGATTTTTTGTTATTGCAGAATGCGCGACACCCAATGGTGGCTGAATTGCTCCTAGTCCAACGTGATGACCAGTAAAATTTTCGCGATTTGTACGGTTGTGTACAGAACTTGGCGACCAATCGGCGATCGGAGCGCAGGAAATCCATCGGGACGCGGCACAGCCAGTGCGCGGACGTCGATGGTGTCAGCTTTGGCTGCCGAGCCCGGCAGCGCGGAGTGCCTGGACCAGCCGGTCGGTCAGGTCGGCCGGATATTTCCGCTCGACGAAAGTCGCCCGCGGATCGGCGGCAAATTTGGGGAACTCGGTGGTCAGTTGTTTCAGCAGCGTGCTCACCAGATGATCCTGTCCGGCAGCCTTGGCGCCGATCAGCCGCGCCGCCAGATAGTGTGATTTCGTTGCCGTCGTTCTCAGGGCCATGCTGGCTGCGACTGCCTTGTTCATGTCGCCGAGCATGATCTCACCGACGAACAGCCCATAATCCCACCATGTCGGGTGCCCGCTGAAGGTCTCCGCCGCATGATCAAGGATCGGCGTTCCCTCAACATATCGTCCGGCGAAGATCAGCCCGTAGCCGTAAGCGGCGGCCATGCCGAGATCGTAGGGGTTGAGTTCATAGGCCTTGCGCATCCAGCGGATCGCTTCGTCCGTATTGCCGAGGCGCGAACTGACATAGCCGTAGGAGCGATGCGCATAAGGGCTGGTCGGACCCATCTGCACGCCGCGATGGGCAAACTCGACGGCTGTCTCAATCGTCGCATTGGGCGGATAGGCGTAATGATCGGACACCGCCTCGAGATGCAGGGAAGCAAGTTCCGAATAGACGAGCGAGGACTTGGTTCCACCATTGGCCAGCTTCTCGAGGCAACGGTAGGCTGCCTCATGGGTCCTGGCGTTCTGGTCCAGATAATATTTGCCGTTGAGCAGCAGACATTGCGTCAGACCGTTTGGCGTGCCGGTCTGCTCGATATAGTTGTAGATGGTGCCGGAGGCGGGGAGTGCCGAGCTAAGCATGTCGGCGATACGGTCTTCGACCGCTGCAGGTGCGCTGTCGGCGGGGGTGAGATTGCGCGATAGAAGCACCCGTCCGGACGCCATGCTTTGCAGTTCGATCGTGATGTCGCCCGCGTCCGGTCCAGATAGGACGTCGAATATGAAGCTCGTCGCGTCGTCGGCCGGATCGCCGACGGTGTCGCGGCCGATGAAGTCGATCGTATCGAAGCCACTCAGGCCGGCGCGCAGCGATGCGGCGACACGGCTGGCGTCGGGGCCGTCAGCCTTCAGTCCGATATAGACTTGCGGCAGGGCGTCAGCCCTTGCCGATGCCGTGATGCTTGCGGTTGCGCCAGCGATCTCCGGCGTTGCCGAGATGTCGCCGCCTGCCAGCAAGGCAGTGCTGCCCTGGCGAAGGATCAGTACGCCCAGCATGGCGATGACCAAGGCGATCGCCATCCAGAAAAAGCGGAGATGGCGCGCCACCGAGGGAGCCGGCGAAGATGGTACGGAAGCCAGAGACATCGCGTCCAGCATGCCCGTGCCGGCTTCGTTCGACTGATCGGCGGATGCGGCGCCGTCCAGCCTGAGTTCGGGAACAGCCTCGGCAATATCGGGCAGGCGGATCGCGTTCAATTCATAGGCTGGAACATAGCCGCCGCGCGGAATGGCGATGCGGACCGGCTCGGCAATTCCCTCATTGGCAAAATAGTGCTGCAGAAGCTCGCGCAGCCTGCCTGCCTGCACACGCACAACGGCATCGGTGGACGGATCGAAGTCGCCGTCCTTGCCGAAAACATCCATGGCAATGGAAAAGCCCTTGAGCCTGTCGGCTTCGCCGGCCTGTTCACGTTCGACAAGATAACGCAGCAGCTTGCGCGCGCGTTCGGATCGGCCGAACGTTTGGCTGGCAAGCAGTCGCTCCAGTGTCTCGCGCACTGCGGGGGCGGCAGGCGTGGCATGCTGCAAGTGTCGATCCTCTCGAAGTCGGCACAGGTTGAGGCGCGATCATATAGGTCCCGCACCACCACACAAGTATACACCCCGTTATGCGATCACGTACCCACCGGATAATTCCGCGGTGGTTAATGGCCCGAAAGATCGGAACCGTCACCAGTTTGGGTGGGTTCCGATCTTTGTTCCCGTCGGGCGTCAGCCGGCTTTTTTACCGACGATACGGTTCGCGGCAGACATCACCGCCTCCAGTGAGGCGGCGACGATGTTGGTGTTGATGCCGGCGCCGAACAGCTTGCCACCGGGATATTCCATCTCGACATACGAAATGGCCGACGCGTTCGAGCCGCGCTGCATCGAGTGCTCGGAATAGTCGAGCACCGACATCTCGACGCCGACATGGCGCGACAGCGCATTGACGAAACCATCGATCGGGCCGGTACCCGTGCCTGTAATCGTCACTTCCTTGCCGTCGTCGAGGATGACCGCCTCGACGACGCGCCGGCCCTTGATCTCGGTGCTGGGATAGGTGTGGTGATCGAGGAATTTCAGCCGCGCGCCGGGCTGGTCGACATAGGTCTCGATAAAGCGCTCGTAGATGCGTCTGGCCGGCACTTCCTTGCCCTCGGCATCGGTGATCGCCTGGATTTCCTGGCTGAACTCGATCTGCAGATTGCGCGGCAGGTTGAGGCCGTAATCGGCCTGCAGCACATAGGCGATGCCGCCCTTGCCGGACTGCGAATTGATGCGGATGATGGCTTCGTAGCTGCGTCCGACATCGGCCGGGTCGATCGGCAGATAGGGCACTTCCCACAGGCTCGTATTGGCCTTCTTCAGCGCCTTCATGCCCTTGTTGATGGCATCCTGGTGCGAACCGGAAAAGGCAGTGTAGACGAGTTCGCCGACATAGGGGTGGCGCTCGGGGATCTTCAACTGGTTCGAGTATTCGTAGACGTCCTTCATCCGGTTGATGTCGGAGCAGTCGATCAACGGATCGACACCTTGCGTGTACATGTTCAGCGCCAGCGTGACGATGTCGACATTGCCGGTGCGCTCGCCATTGCCGAACAGCGTGCCTTCGACACGGTCGGCGCCGGCCATCAGGCCGAGCTCGGTGGTGGCGATGCCGGTGCCGCGGTCATTGTGCGGATGCAGCGAGACCAGCAGGTTTTCCCGGTTGTCGAGGTTGCGGCACATCCACTCGATGCGGTCGGCATAGATGTTGGGGGTCGACATCTCGACCGTCGAGGGCAGGTTGATGATCAGCTTGTTGTCCGCCGTCGGCCTGACGATCTCTGTGACGGCGTTGCAGATCTCCAGCGCCACTTCCAGCTCGGTGCCGGTAAAGCTCTCCGGCGAATACTCGAAACGAAAGCCTCCGCCGGCCTTGGCCGCCATGTCCGTGATCATCTTGGCGGCGTCGGTGGCGATGCGCTTGATGCCGCCGACGTCCTTTTCGAAGACGACGCGACGCTGCAGCTCGCTGGTCGAATTGTAGAAATGGACGATCGGGTTGGTGGCGCCCTTCAGCGCCTCGAAGGTGCGGGTGATCAACTCCGGTCGGCACTGCACCAGCACCTGCAGCGAGACATCGGCTGGCACGTTGCCTTCCTCGATGCACCAGCGGGCAAAGTCGAAATCGGTCTGCGATGCCGACGGGAAGCCGATCTCGATCTCCTTGAAGCCCATGTCGAGCAGCAGGCCGAACATGCGTGCCTTGCGCTCATGGCCCATCGGATCGATCAGCGCCTGGTTGCCGTCGCGCAGGTCGACCGAGCACCAGATCGGCGCCTTGTCGATCACCTTCGAAGGCCAGGTCCGGTCGGTGAGGCCGACGGTCGGATAGGGCTGATATTTGCGAGCCGCGTCGGGCATCCCTTTGGCCGAATCCGTGTCGGCTACCGCGGCATCGGAGCGGATTTCTTCTCGTGCGTTCATCGTCGTTTCTCCCGGCGGCTCATGGATCCACCTTCGGTGGACTGATGGCGAGCGGCGCCTTTACCAGAATTTCGTTCGCTTGATGTGATTGCCAAGGAGCATGCGCTTGCGCGGCGGTTCGACCGCCGGGCGCTCCTTCAGCGAACCCGGCGATCGCCGATAAGGCCGAGAAGAAGCAGGGTCGAAGCCAGCGCGCGCACGGTCTCGCCGGAAAAACCGGTCGGACGGGAAGCGTTGGTGGCGCGCGTGTTCATGGCGGTTCTCTTACAGGAGCGGCTTGTGAGAGGCAAGTGGGGGCCGCGTGGCGGGCCGTGATCTGTCGGATGTTGTCCCGAACATGCGCGCTCTTCCCCACGCGCGGCAAATGCGCCAGACTCGGGCATCGACAGGGTTTCGATGCCCCTGTCGCGGGAGGGGTCGTCCATGAATTTCGTTTTCTTCTCGCCGCATTTTCCCGCCAACGGCGCGGATTTCTGCGACCGCTTGAAGAAGGCCGGGGCCAGGGTGCTCGGTATCGGCGACGCGCCCTATGACGCGCTCGACGCCAAGCTGAAAGCAGCCCTTTCGGAATATTATCGCGTCGCCAACATGGAGGACTACGATCCGGTGTTTCGGGCGATGGGGCATTTCGTCCACAAATGGGGCCGTATCGACCGTTTTGAATCGCTCAACGAACATTGGCTTGAGCTGGAAGCCAACATACGCACCGACTTCAACATCTACGGCACCAAGCTCGATTTCGTGAAGAACCTTAAGCGCAAGAGCCGCATGCGTGCCTTCTTCCGCAAGAGCGGCGTCGACACCATCGCGCAGCGCAAATGCTCCGACCGTGCCGGGGCCATGACTTTCATCCGGCGCGTCGGCTACCCCGTCGTGGTCAAGCCCGACAGCGGTTCCGGCGCATCGAACACCTTCAAGATCTCCAACGCCAAAGAGCTCGACCAGTTCTTCCGGGACAAGCCCGAGGACGTGACCTTCGTCATGGAGCAGTTCATCGAGGGGCTGGTGGTGACCTTCGACGGGCTGGTCAACCGCGACGGCGAGGTGGTGCTGGCGGCCAGCCACCGCTACGACCAGAGCGTCATGGAGGTGGTCAACAAGGACCGCCATATGAGCTACACCTGCTTTCCCAGGATCAGCCCGGCGGTCGAGGAGGCCGGCCGCAAGATCCTGAAAGCATTCGACGTACGCGAACGCTTCTTCCACATCGAGCTGTTCGAGACCAAGGACGACCGGGTCATCGCGCTGGAGGTCAACATGCGCCCGCCCGGCGCCTGGATGACCGATGCCATTAACTACACGTTCGACATCGACGTCTACGCGGCATGGGCCGACATGGTGGTCAGGGATGCCGCCGGCGGCCCTTACGAGGGGAAGTATTTCACCGCCTATGCCAGCCGCAAGCGGCGCCTCCACTATTTGCACAGCCATGAGGACGTGCTAGCCGCGCAGCGCGATAAGATCGTCCACCATCAGGCCATCGAAGAGGTTTTCAGCCGCGCCATGGGAAATTACGCCTACCAGATGCGCTCGAAGGACGAAGCAGCGTTGCGTGCAGCGGTCGCGTACATCCACGCGGAAAAGGCGTGAGGCGATGGACATTTCCTATCACAAGAATTTCTCGAGCCAGCTCGGCCGCGACATGGAATACAAGCGCTACGGCCATGCCGGCCGGCCGGTGGTGGTGTTCCCGACCTCGCAGGGCCGGTTCTACCAGTTCGAGGATTCCGGCGGGGTGGGCGCACTGGCCGAATTCATCGACACCGGCCGCATCCAGCTGTTCACGGTCGACGGCGTCGATTCTGAATCCTTCTTCGACAAGCATGCCGACGCCGCCCACCGCATCGCCCGCCACGAGGCCTATTTCCGCTATGTGCGCGAGGAGGCGCTGCCGGACTTCCTGTCCACAGCCGAGCAGGCCAATGGCGGGCGCAAGCTGAAGCCGCTGTTCTCGGGCTGTTCGATGGGCGGCTATCACTCGTCGAACTTCGTCTTCCGCTTTCCTGAACTCGCCAGCGGCGTCATTGCCCTGTCGGGCGTCTATTCGGCGCGCGACTTCTTCGGCAAAGCGCTCGAGGGCGACATTTTCTACAACTCGCCGCTCGACTATCTGCCCGGCATCGTCGATCCCAAACTGCTGGCCCGGCTGAAGGCGCTCAGGCTGATCTTCTGCTGCGGCCAGGGCGCCTGGGAAGAGCGGATGCTGGTCGAGACGCGCAGGCTGGAACAGATCCTGCGCGACAAATCCATTCCCGCTTGGGTCGACTACTGGGGCGGCGATGTCAGCCACGACTGGCCATGGTGGCACAAGCAACTGGTCTATTTCTTCGGCCGTTGGCTGGATGAGGACCTGATGCACAGGCTCGACTGACAGCGGGGCTCGTCCGCTGACAGCTACCCTTCCTGGCCTGCCGGCAGAGCGACGGTCTCGTGTTCCGACGCCGATCCGCGACGCAGGCCAAGGAAGACGACGATAGCGGTCATGACGGTGATTGCCGCCAGCACGATCAGCAACCTGTCGGACGCCGCCTCGTAGGCCTGGACCAGAACAATGGCTCCAGCCTGGGGCAGATGTTGTGCTGCTTCGCCGAGATTGCCGGTCACCAGCAGTTGGGCTGCCGCTGCTGCCTGCGTCGAAGATGCCGTTCCCTGTGCGGCGAGATGCGCGGCGGTAAAGCCGGAAAGGGTCGCCATGACGATCGCCAGCGCCACGCCCTCGCAAGCGACGCGGGTGGTGTTGAAGATGCCGACCGCCATGCCGGCGCGCTCTCTCGGCACGACACTGACGGCGAGCCCGTCCATCAATCCCCAGGGCAAAGCGATGCCGACGCCGATCAGCATCAGCGGCGCCACCAGCGCACTATCGACCGGTGGTGTCAGGCTCAGCCAGACAAGCCCGGCGGCAGCGACGAGCAGGCCGACGCCGGAGATCGTGGCCGGCGCGATCCAGCGCGCCAGCTGTCCGGCGAGCATCGGCAGGATCAGCAGCGGGCCTGATAGGCAGATCATCAATTGCCCGGCCTTGATCTCGCTCATGCCCTCGATGCCGATGAAGCGGATCGGCAACAGGACGAGCAGGACGACAAAGGCGTAAGCGGGTGCCGCAGCCAGAAACTGGACGCCGACGAAGCGGGGATAGGCAAACAGCGTGAGGTCAAGCATCGGCCGTTGTGCTCGCCGCTCGACAAAGACGAAGGCGACAAAACAGATGACAGAAGCGGCCAGAAGGGTGACGACAAGGGGATCGGCCCAGCCGCTCTGTGGGGCCTGGAGCACGCCATAGGTCAGCGACGCCAGCGCGATCGTGAAAGTGCCGGCTCCCGCCCAGTCGAGGCCAGTCGCATCCGGGTCTCGCGATTCCCTGATGGTGCGCAGGCCGAGCATTGCGGCGGCAATCGCGAGTGCTGCAACCAGAAGAAAGATCGACCGCCAGCCGAATGCAGAGATGAGCAGGCCCGACGCGATCGGGCCGAAGGCGAGGCCGATACCGAAACTGGTACCGAGAAAGCTGAAGGCGCGCAGCCGCAACGGCCCTTCGAATTCCTGGGCAAGTGCCGAGGCGCCGCCAGCGAAGGCGGCCGCACTGCCGATACCCTGCGCGGCCCGGAAAATGTCGAACCAGATGATGTCCGGCGCCAGCATCGCGCCCAGCGACGCCAGGACATAGAGGGAGAGGCCGACGAGGAAGAGGCGCTTGCGCCCATGATTGTCGGCCAGAGCGCCCGACGCCATCAGGGTGGCGCCGAAGGTCAGCATGAAGGCGTTTGTCACCCAGTTGAGCTCGATCGGACTGCCGCCGAGATCGGCCGCGATGCGCGACAGAGCGACGGCCGGACCGGTGAAGGTCAAGGGCATCGTCATCGCGGCAAGGCACACGGACAAGAGCACGAGCCATCTCTCGGCAGAGCCGGTTGTGGTCCTGGAAGTCATGGATTTCCCTATCTGAAACAGTACTCGCCGGTGGCCCGCGCGATTGCGGAGCCGGTCGTGATGACAAGATAGGTCGTCGGCATTTCAGGAAAAATGGTGTTATATCTCCTGGCATATCGGACTGAAACGCTCGAATGGAATGACGCAATGGATCGTCTCAACGGGCTCCTGGCCTTCGCCCGCACCGCCGAATTCGGCAGTTTCGTCGCCGCCGGGCGGGCGCTTGGCATCTCGGCTTCCGCTGTGGGCAAAAGTGTCGCCCGGCTCGAGCAGGAACTCGGCGTGCGGCTCCTGCAGCGCAGCACGCGGCGCATTGGCCTGACGGAAGAGGGCAAGCTGTTCAACGAGCGGGTGCGCCGCATCCTCGACGACATCGACGATGCCGAGGCGATGCTGTCGCAGACACGGGAAACACCGCGTGGGCGGCTGCGCATATCCACCCCGATCGTCACCTATCATCTGCTGCTGCCGGTGCTGTCGGAGTTCATGGCACGCTATCCCGAGATCGAGCTCGACATCGATTTCAACGACCGGATCGTCGACGTCATCGACGAGGGTATCGATGTCGCGATCCGCAGCGGCGAACTGCCGGATTCGCGCCTTGTGTCGAGACCCGTTGCGCCCTTTCGCATGCTGCTGTGCGCGGCGCCCTCCTACCTGGACCGCCATGGCGCCCCCAGCGTGCCGGCTGATCTCATCAGACATTTCGGCATAAACTTCCGCTTCCTGAACAGCGGCAGGCTGCTGGAGTGGCCGTTCACTACCGGAAGCGCCGAACCGCAGATCCGCTCGATGCTGACCTGCAACAACATGGAAGCCTTGAAGGGCGCCACGCTCGCCGGCCTCGGCATAGCTTGCATGCCGGATTTCCTGGTGCGCGAGGCGCTGCACGAAGACAGGCTGCGTACCGTCCTCGATGGTCATGTCGACGGCCGTGGCCAGTTCCGGATGCTGTGGCCCTCCAATCGCCATCTGTCGCCGAAGGTGCGCGTCTTCGTTGATTTCCTTCCCGAGCGACTTGCTGCGACAAGCGGCTCGTAGCCAACTCATCGAATAAATATGATTATTATTGTCATGTTTCTGTGGAAACATCGGAGCGGCTGTGGCATGCCGCTGACGGTGAGGGTGCCGCGCGGCGCCTTGCCCGAACCGTTTCGAAGGACTTGAGCGATGGACCAACTTAGCGCGCAAACCCGGATCAGCGACGCGGCGATCAGATCGGTGATGGACCGGCTGCGCGCAGAGCACAGCGAATTCGAGATTGACACTGGCGTTGCCGACCAGTGGGAGCTCCGCCTCTACTACGGCTCATTGAGCGCTACGCTCGATGATGAAAGCGTGCTGATCCGCGTCGCGGCGACAGACGAAACCTGCCTGTCCTACATGAAGATGACGGTCGCCGGCCATGTCGCCGAACATCTCGGCACGACCAAGGGCATCCATTGGCAAGGCGACGGCAGCGACGCCGGTACTCCGGTCTTCTTCCGCGAGATCATGGTGATGTCGTCGACGCGGATATCGGCGCATATGCAGCGCCTGCGCTTCGCCGGCAAGGATCTCGGCCGATTTAGCCATGGCGGCCTGCACATGCGGCTGCTGCTGCCGCCGCCTGGCCGCCGGCTGGTTTGGCCGACGATGGGCGCTGACGGCTTGATCGTCTGGCCTTCTGGCGACGATGCGCTTGCCGTGCGGGTCTACACGATCCGGGCGCTGGATGCCGCAAGCGGTTGGCTCGATGTCGATTTCGTGTTGCACCCCGGCCAGAACACGCCTGCCGCCACATTCGCGCAAAACGCACGGGCGGGAGACGTCATCGGCATGATCGGACCCGGCGGCGGCGACGCCCCGGTGGCGCAGACCTTGCTTCTGCTCGGCGACGACACCGCGCTGCCCGCCATCGGCAGGATTTTGGAGCATCTGCCGCCATCAACACGTGCCGAGGCGCTGATCGAGGTCGATAGCCCGGATGACCGAATGGCGCTGGCGCAAGGGGACAATATCGACATCACCTGGCTTTACCGGCGCGGCCTCGAGGCCGGCACCGCGGGCCTATTGTCGACCGCCTTGCGTGAGCGCAATCACATGGCGCTTGCCGACGGCCTGTACGTTTGGGCAAGTTGCGAATTCGGCGATTTCCAGGAGATACGCAAGATCGTGCGCAAGCAGTGGGGCCTGCCACGCGACCGGCACCTGGTTACGGCGTACTGGCGTCGGGATGCGCATAGCGTGGGCGAGGGCGGCGAGGACTAGTCGCTGCTTATTGCCTGACGCTTCTGGCCACCAGCCGAGCGACGCTCGGGCCGACCAGCAGCACGATCAGGAAGCGTGCCGATTGCAGGGCCATGACGAAGGAGATGTCGACGTTCTGCGCGGCGGCGGCGATGATGGCGATGCTGTCCATGCCGCCGGGGCTGGTCGCCAGATAGGCGGTCAGTGGATCGATGCCCAGGAGATGGCTGATCAGGAAGGCAAGGCCGCCGCAAAAGGCGATCAGCGCCACGATCGAGGCGATGATCTGCGGCAATGCGCGCGTTGCATGGCGCAGGATCGCCCTTGTGAAGTTCAGGCCGATCGACCAGCCGACCATGGCGTAGCTGACGGCCAGCAGCCATTGCGGCAATTGCATCTCCACGCCCAAGCCAAGATGGACGACAGTGCCGAAGATAAAGGTGCCGAGGAAGAAGGGCGAGGGCAGCCGGAAAATCTTTCCCGACAGGCCGCCAACCAGCGCGATGCCGATGGTGGCGGCGAAGGCCTGGCGGTCGATCGGCGGAAACCAGACGATGGGCGGGATTTCGACGCCCGAGGTGTCGACCCACATCTTGGCAACGAGTGCTGCGGTCATCGAGACGAAGATGACGCGCAGATATTGCATGAAAGCGACGAGACGCTGGTCGGCACCGAAGGCACCGGCCATCAGCACCATGGCGGTGGCCGCACCCGGCGACGAGCCCCAGACGGCGGTGGTGCCGGGCAGGATGCGCCAGCGGCTGATCAGCCAGCCGAGCAGACTGGAGGCAGTGACGGTCGCCACCACGACGCCGAAAAACAGCGGCCATTCCTGGTAGAAGACCGGAAAGATGTCGGCCGAGATCGAGCTGGCGACGAGGCAGCCGACGATCGCCTGGGCGGCGCCGAACAGAAGACGCGGCACACGCACCGTGGCGCCATTGGTGCCGGCGACGATGGCCGCCAGCATCGGTCCGATCAGCAGCGCCGCCGGCAGGGTGGCGAGTTCCAGCGCGCCGGCAAACAGCAGGGAAACAACCAGCAGGGCAAGCCACTGCCAGCGCTTGCGCATCCGCGCCATGCGCTCGAGTGTGGGCAGGTCCGGGGATGGCTGCTCGGCCGAGGAATCCATGTTTCGGTCTTAGACTTGAAGCGGGACGATGCGAACCCCCGCTTTGCCGAAAAAGGAAGCTGTGTGACGCGCGAGTCACGCAGTTTACCAAGGTGTCAGAGCTTTCGGATAGGACCAGGATAACGGGCGACAAGATCGTCCATCGTCAGCAAGGTAATCCCCTCAATGGTTGCCTGGGCGACCAGGATTCGATCGAAGGGATCCTTGTGGATCGCCGGAAGTCCGTCGATGGCGAGGGCATGTTCACTGGTGATCGGCAAGTCGTGATAGCCATTGTCGAATAGGCCTCGCCGGAGCAAACGGGGATCGACCTGGAAATCATCCCGTCCCAGTCCTCGTTTGATTGCGATCTCCCAAAGGCTGGCGGGACTGAACAGCAATTCGTTCTCGGGGTCCTCAATCTCGGCGAGAGCCGCAGGTGTTAGCCGATCCGGTTCGCCAGCCGCCCACAGCAGCAAATGGGTGTCGAGTAACAGTTTCAAGTGTTGACACCGAACAGTTGCTCAATCTCCTCGCCACCCATGCGGTCGAAATCGTCGGGAACGGAAAACTGGCCGGCCATAAAACCGACCCTTCGCGCCTGCGACGAGGCCGGCTGATCGATAGGCACGACTTTCACCAATGGTTTGCCCGCCTTGGCGATGATGAACGGCTCACCTTTGGCAGCTCGGTCAACGAGACGTGAAAGATTGGTCTTCGCATTGTGGATGTTCACGGTCTGCATCGCAGGTTTCTCCAAGTGGACTTAGTCCACAGAACTTAGTCCATTTTCAGAGAATTACAAGTGGAGCGCGATGACTGGCAAAACCCGGGGTCGAGATTGTTCACCTGTCGATATTGCACCTGGAGTGCGAACCTCGCCTCGGCATAAGCCGTGGGCGGATCACCCCGTCTTGCCGTCAGCCAGCCCGAAGCCGGCGACGGGGTGGGTCTCGACCTGGAATTCGAAGCCGGCGATGAACGGCCGCGCCTTGGCGATCGCCGCCTGGACTTCGGGAAGCTGCAGCGAGGCCTTGTGGCTTTCGGCGTCGGTCCACACTTCGGTGACCCAGATCGCGTCGGCATCGGCGGGGTCGCGCGCGATGATGTAGCTCAGGCAGCCTGGCAGGGCGCCTGTACTGTCGCGCAGAAGGTCCATGACCGCGTCACGCTGGCCGCGCGCCGCCCGCATCTTGCCGATCAGTCCGTACATTCCGTTGTCTCCCTTTGAGGTTTTCGACAAGAACATGCAGACCGCCAGTATGCCGATAGCCGTTCAAGGCATCAACTGGCCGCCATTCACCTCGATCACCTGGCCGGTGATGTAGCCGCTGAGAAGGTCCGAAGAGAGGAACAGATAGGCGCCGACGCAATCCTGCGCCGTGCCGGCGCGTCCCTGCGGAATGGTGGCGACCATGCCCTTCATCTGCTCGTCGGTCGAATAGCGCTCGTGGAACGGGGTGAGAATGGTTCCGGGCGCTACCGCGTTGACGCGGATGCCGAAGCCGATCAGTTCCTTGGCCATGCCGCGCGTCACATTGGAGACGAAGGCCTTGGCTGAGCCGTAAAGCCCGGCGCCGCCGCCGGCGCCGTTGCGCGCGGCGATCGAGGAGGTGTTGACGATGAAGCCGCCCTGTTTCTTCAGCCACGGGATCGCCTTGCGCGAAGCAGTCAGCACCGAGCGCGCATTGAGGTCCATCACAGCGTCGTAATACGCCTCGGTCTGCTCGGCATAAGGGATGCGGCCAAGCATGCCGCCGGCATTGTTGACCAGCCCGTCGAGGCGGCCGAAATATTGCGCGCTGTCCTCGACGACGCGCTCGACATCGGCGGCAACGGAAAAATCGCCCTGAACGAGAAACACCTCGCCGCCCTTGTCGGCAATCGTCAGGCCGAGCTTCTCCGCGGCGTCTTGACTCGAATTGTAGTGCAGCGCCACCTTGCATTTCTGCGCTGCATAGGCCAGCGCGAGCGCCGCTCCGATGCCGGTCGACGCACCGGTGACCAGCACTGCCTTGCCGGCAAGATCGGGTATGCTGAGTGTGGTGGCTGGCACGGTTCTTCCTCCGGGAGGTCTGCCTGTCCTTCGTAGGCCCTTGCCACCCCGGTGTTCAAGCCTTTGAGCAATTCAAGGAAACGTGTGGAGCGGTTTCCCGGCAAAGCGAGTAGCGCTTTCCCTAGGGGAATTTGCGCCAAACAAACCGCTCTACGGATGCAGATAGGCGTAACCCTGGCCTTGCAGTTCGGCGAGTTTGACGACGCCGCCCTTGTCGGCGGCATGAAACCCGGCGAGCAGGTCGGGGAGCGAAATATCCATGCCTTGCATGGTGTTGGCGCAGGCATGGGATTCCAGCCCCTGCCGCACCAGGCCGGCGAAGCGCCCGGAAATCGCAGCCGATATGCCTTTCGACTTGAAGGCCGCGAGCGCGGGACCATGCACGACCAGCACGATGTCGACATTGCCGCCGGTGCCCTCATAGTGGTTCTTGATGTTGCCGAGCACGAAATTGACCTTGTCGGTGTCGCTCAAGTGGTAGGCGACTTTTTGCCTTGCGGGCTCGGTGGCGGCTGCCTGTGCTGCCCGCAAACCGAGAAGCGTTCCGGTTCCGGCAAGAACCGCGCGGAACATATCGCGCCGACGCATGGAATCCTCCTCCGCTTGGCGGCCCGCCGCGAATTGCGTGGCTGCGGCCGCAATACTAGCATAAATTGACGTTGCGTCCTGTCGATGCGGAGGAGAGATCACATGGCGTTCAGGGCAGGGGAATGGAAGACAGTCGCCGGCGCCGGGTTTGGCGCGGCGCTGCTTGGCTTGCTTGCCGGAGCGGCCTCCGCCGACGATGCGCTGAAGCTCACCGAACTCAGTCCGAACGGCGCTGATGCCTGTTTCGGCCGCGTCTATGATGCGGGGCATCTCAAGGCGCACCCGAAGCAGAAGGTGACGCGGATCTTCTTCTACTACGGCCATGATCCGGTCAGCCGGCCGAACGAGGAACCGACCGTGAATTCCGACACGTCCTACAATGCTTTCATCGCCACCACCGTGCGCGGCGCCAAGTCGCCGGAATGGGCCGGCGGCTGGTGCAATCATGCGTCCGAGGACGGCAAGACAGGCCCGGTTCATTGCGGCATGGAATGCGACCGGACGCTTGCGTCGCTGAAGGTCGACGACAAGGGCCGGCTGTTCCTCTCGGATCTGCAGCCCGACATCTATCTCGATGCCGGTTCGGAAGAAGAGCTTGGCGCTGCGGAATATAGCAGGCAGGCACTCGGCAAGGATGACGACAATTTTCGCCTCGACCCGATCCCAGCGGCGACCTGCAAGGCGGAGTTCGCGCGCATCGATCCGGTCGACCCGGCGCTAGGCCCGCCGCTGCGCGAGCGGCTGAAGCCGGACCAGGCCTTCTGCTATGGGCGCGACTACGATGCAGCGCATCTCGCCTCGCACCCCGATCAACTCACCCGGTCGATCCGGGTTTTCCGCGGCAAGGTAGAGCTGGCGTCCTTCGCCTCGGGTGGCGACGCCGCCAACTGGCCAGACGGCGCCGACATTGCCGTTACCGTCACCACACGGCAGAAATCGGCTGAGGTTACGCAGACCTATTCCTGCCAGGGCGAAGCCGACCAGTGGCGCTGCGCGGCCAGTTCGAAGATGAGCGATTCTTCCTGCGACATCGCGCAGAAGGAGATTTTCCTCAAGCGTGGCCTCAATGGCACGATGATGCTGGCAAATCCCAACAGCGCGCTCGCGATCGTCGACCTGTGTTCGAAGGCCGCCGATGGCAAGACGAAATCCGACGACAAGGTCTATCGGCTGCAGCCGATGCCGCAATCGGCCTGCTCGCCTTGAGCTTCAATGGAGGGCGCGAATGGATAAGGCAAAAGTCTTTTGGTCTGGCGGATCGCAAGCAGTACGCATGCCGAAGAAATACCGTTTCGATACCGGCGAGATTTCAATCCGTCGCGAGGGCCGAGCGGTCGTTCTCGAACCGCTTGCGCAGGATTGGGTCTGGCTCGACAGTTTGACCGGGCCACTTGACGACGATTTTGTTGAGGCAGCTTTGGAAGGCCGATAGAGACTGGCGGCGCAGACCATAGGATCCATGCGTGACATCTGAGCGCTGCTGCGGTGCAGAATTCTGTTCCGCTGCACTCTACGGACAAGGTCGCGGCATGGATCCTCGGGTCTCCGCGACGGAGCTTCGCTCCTGCTTCGCCCGTGGATGACGAAGTCGAGAAGCTTCGGTTAATTTTCCCAAGTCGCTACAGGAAATCGCCTCAGGCAAACGGCACGGCGGTTGTGCCCTTCGGCAGCTTGGCCTCGTCGTCGGGCTCGACATGGATGGTGACGCGCACCGAGGGGATTTCGGCTTTCAGCGCGTCCTCGATGCGGTCGCAGATGACATGGCTGGCGCCGACCGACATGTCTGCGTCGACGACCAGATGAAACTCGATGAAGGTGGCGCGGCCGGCGATGCGCGTCTTGAGGTCGTGCACCTCGAGCGCGCCCTTGCAATTGGCCGAGATGACGTCACGGATGCGCATGTGTTCCTGGGTGTCGACGGCGCGGTCCATCAGGCCGTTCATCGACGAGCCTATGACATGCCAGCCCTGCCACAGGATGTTCAAAGCCACGAGGACGGCAAGTGCGGGGTCAAGGATCTGCCAACCGGTCAGGATCGCTCCGACCAGGCCGCCGAAGACGCCGATCGAGGTGACCACGTCGGTCATGATGTGGTTGCCGTCGGCAACCAGCGCCGGTGATTTCTCCGCCCTGCCGGCGCGGATCAACGTCCAGGCCCAGAAGGCGTTGATGACAGTAGCGACGCCGTTGACGGCAAGACCTTCCCAGGGCTGTTCGAGCGGTGCCGGGGTCTGCCAGTGGCGCCAGACCTCGTTGAGGATCAAAAGGGCGGCGAGCACGATCAGCACGCCTTCCAGCACCGCCGAGAAATACTCGGCCTTGTGATGGCCGAAAGGGTGGTCCTGGTCGGCCGGCTTGTGGCTGACCTGGATCGCCCAGAAGGCTGCAAGCGAGGCAATGACGTTGACGATCGATTCCAAGGCGTCCGAGTAGAGCGCCACGGAGCCGGTGACGTACCACGCGGCAGCCTTCAGCGCGAGCACGACAAAAGCGACGATAATCGACCAGAAGGCGAGATTGGCGATTTTGCGCTTCGCGGCCGCCTTGGCCGCGATCGCCATCGTGTTCTCGGCTTCAGCCATGATCGTCAGGCGGCCTTTTCCTTGGCCTTGCGGGGCAAGTGGGCGACGATGTTCTCGATGATGCGCATGCCGGCATTGTGGCCGAGCGTCATGATCGATTCCGGGTGGAACTGTACCGCGGCGATAGGCTCCTTGCGGTGTTCGAAGGCCATGATTATGCCGTCCTCGGTCTCGGCTGTGACGATGAAATCGTCGGGCAGGCGCACCGGATCGGCAAAGATCGAGTGGTAGCGGCCGACGGTCACTTCCTTGGGCAGGCCCGAGAAGATGATGCCGGGCTTGGAGACCCGGATGCGCGACGGCTTGCCGTGCATCGGTATGTGCAGCTGCCGCAGTTCGCCGCCATAGGCCTCCGCCAATGCCTGCAGGCCAAGGCAGACGCCGAAGATCGGCAGTTCGCGGGCGCGCGCCTTCTTGATGGTTGCGGCGCAATCGAAGTCCTTCGGCGTGCCGGGGCCGGGCGACAGCACGACGAGATCGGGTTTCAGCCGGTCGAAGACTTCCTCAGGCACCGGCGAGCGAACGGTCGAGACGTTGGCGCCGGTCTGGCGGAAATAATTGGCCAGCGTGTGGACGAAACTATCCTCGTGGTCGACCAGCAGGATGTTGACGCCGTCGCCGACGCGCGCGGTGGTTCGCTCGGTGCTGGCGGAATTGCCTGTCTTGGCGTCGCGGATGGCGGAGAGCATGGCGGATGCCTTCAGTTCGGTTTCGGCTTCTTCTTCCTCGGGAATGCTGTCGAACAGCAATGTGGCGCCGGCCCGCACTTCGGCAATGCCGTCCTTGATACGGATGGTGCGGAGCGTCAGGCCGGTGTTCATGTCACCGTTGAAATTGACCATGCCGATCGCACCGCCATACCAGGCGCGCGGGCTCTTCTCGTTCTGTTCGATGAAGCGCATGGCCCACAGTTTCGGCGCGCCGGTGACGGTGACCGCCCAGGCATGCGACAGGAAGGCATCGAAGGCATCCATGCCTTCGCGCAGCCGGCCTTCGATGTGGTCGACCGTGTGGATCAGGCGCGAATACATTTCGATCTGCCGACGGCCGATGACGCGCACCGAACCCGGCTCGCAGACCCGCGACTTGTCGTTGCGATCGACGTCCGAGCACATGGTCAGCTCGGATTCGTCTTTCTTCGAGTTGAGCAGTTTCAGGATCTGCTCTGAGTCGGAAATGGCGTCGTCGCCGCGCTTGATGGTGCCTGAGATCGGGCAGGTCTCGACGCGGCGGCCGTTGACGCGCACGAACATTTCCGGCGAGGCGCCGATCAGATATTCGCCTTCGCCCAGATTGATGAAGAAGGAATAGGGCGAGGGGTTGATTGCCTTCAGCTTGCGCGAAATCTCGGATGGCTGCGTTTCGCAGCGCTCGTAGAACATCTGGCCGGGCACGACCTCGAACAGGTCGCCGCGCTTGAACGAATCCATCGCCTTGCGCACCAGATCGGCGTATTCGCCGGGTTCATGGTCGCCGCGCGGCGGGATGCGGTCGGGGCTCTTGAACGGCTCGGCGATTTCATCGCGCGGCAGCCCTTCAGTCGAAAAACCGTCGCCGGCATAGTCGTAGCGGTCAGTCCAGGCCTTGGCCGAATAATGGTCGACAACCAGAATCTCGTCGGGCAGGAAAAGCACCAGGTCGCGCTGGCTCTCTTTGCGCTCGAGAGTGTGTTCGACCGGGTCGAACTGGAAGGCGAGGTCGTAGCCGAAGGCGCCGTAGAGACCAAGATTGGCGTCTTCCTCGGTCTTGAACAGAGCGGTGATGGCGCGCAGTACGGTGAAGACCGAAGGGACGCGGCTGCGCTCCTCCTCGGTGAAGACACGGCCGGGCTTGGCGACATCGAGGCGGATGAGTGTCTTCGACGTCTCGGCGATGGTGACATCCGCCTGGCTGGCCAGCGCCTTGCCGATGACCGGCAGCAGCGCCTCGCCACGGCGGTTCAGCGCCTCGATGCGCATGGCACGGCCGCGCGCCGAGACGACCAGCGGCGGATCGATGATGGCGGTGTCCCAGCGCGTGTAGCGGCCGGGATATTCATAATTTGAGGAAAACACCGCACCGCGGCGCGAATTCAGGCCGTCGACATAGGCGTCAATCGCACCTGCATAGGGCCGGTCGTGGCGCGCGCGCGTGATGGTTATGCCACCCGCGGTCACGAAACTTTCCGCGCCGTTTTCCAGAACCTTCATCGTCATTGCCGTCTCCATCAGCTTCTTGGGCAACGGACCCGGGAATGGCTTGGAAAAAACAAATGGCCGCCCGGACTTTCCGTTGCGGCCACCCTCTCTTTTCACGCGCACGTGTTCGAACAGGCCGCTGTCAGCAGGCCCACCACCAAATGGTCTTGGTCGAACGCATGTTCATGGCGAAATCCATAGCCGCGAAAAACGGGATGCGCAACTGATTTGAAAAGCCTGTCCGGTGGCCGCCGCTTCTGCATCTCATGGCACATCGCCAGGGCGGACAGTGCCGCTTAGACTGTTCCTCTAACAGCAGGAGACGGGAAAACAACCATGACCGAACAGATCGAGCATGCGCGGACGTTTCATTCCCTCCATGTCAGGGGAAACCCGATCGTTCTCTACAATGCCTGGGACACGGGTTCGGCCAAGATCGTCGAGAAAGCGGGGGCCAAGGCAATCGCCACCGGAAGCTGGCCGGTGGCGGCCGCCTTCGGCTACGCCGATGGAGAAAAAATCCCGCTGGAGCTGGCACTCGACAACATCAAGCGCATCGTCGGGTCGGTCGACCTGCCGGTGACCATGGATCTCGAGGGCGGCTACGGCGTCGATCCGGAAATCGTTGCCCGCACGGTAACGTTGGCGCTGCGGGCCGGCGCGATTGGTTTCAATTTCGAAGACCAGATTGTCGGTGGCAGCGGCCTGCACGACATTTCTGTTCAGGTAAAACGCATCGAAGCTGCGGCAGCGGCCGTCAAGGCCTCCGGCATACCGGCGTTCATCAACGCCCGAACCGACATCTTCCTCAAGGCGAAACCGGATGCGCATGACGACGTCCTGCTCGACTAGGCCATCGAGCGCGCGCAGGCCTTCGAAAAAGCCGGCGCACACGGCTTCTTTGCGCCGGGTCTTGGCGATGAGGACCTGATCGAGACGCTCTGCAAGGCAATCGCGTTGCCGGTCAATATCATCGCGCTGGCGCATGTACCGCCGCGTCAGCGGCTGGCCGAACTGGGTGTCGCCCGCATCAGCCACGGCCCGGTGCCTTACCGGCAGATGGCCGAATGGCTGGAGGCCAAGGCTAGGCAGGCCATTTCTGGCTAGATCAATCCTCTAGCGTCCCCGATCGGGCGTCGGTGCTCTTCCTGTCGCCGACCAGCTTCAGAAGATCCTCGCCGGCGCGAATAATGCGGCGAGAGCGGCGGGTCAGGATGATGCCGTCCTGCGGCGCGAAAATTTCGGTGCGGCCGTCGGCTTCACCCGGCGCATGGATGATGGTGGCGAGGCGCGCTCCCTTGGCAACACGGTCGCCCGGCTTCACGTCGTAGAGCACAGCACCCGCCCGTGGCGCCGGCATCATGTCGATGTTTTCCAATGGGGCCACGACGCCTGTGAAAGGACCCGGCGCGAGCAGGGCGCTGTCGGCGATCACGCCGCGTGCGACCAGCAGCCGGTAGAGCCCGTCGGCGTCAGAGGCGGCCAGGGCGCCATCGACATCGAGGATGCCGCGATATTCCACCGTGGTGGCGACGCGACGGTCGAGCTTCGCCATTTCGGCGGGGACGTTCTGGTAGGGCATGATCGAGGCGCCTTCGAAGGTGCCGTCGGTGTCCTCGCTCCACAGCACCACCGCATTGACGCCCATGGCGGCGGCGCAATCGGCCATGGCAGGCCACAGGCTGGTGTGGACGTAGAGATAGGCGAGGCCCTCGTCATCGCAGTGCAGGTCGAGCACGATGTCATGGCCGAGCGAGAGCTGCACCAGCCGCGTCTTCAGCCGCTGGTCGACGCTGCCAAGCGTGGTGTCGGGCAAGAGCGCTGTGTCGGGCGCGGCGAGCAGCGGAAAGCCGCGGTTGAAATTGGTGCGCGTGCCCAGATGGAAGCGGCCCTGATGCTCGCCGAAATGATATTGCGCCCGGCCGATCGGATTGGCCCAGGGCACGACGGTGAGATTGCCCTTGATGCGGCCTTCGGCCTCCGCTTTGGCAAGCATCGGCATCAGCGCGTCGATGGCGACGACGCCCGGCAACTCGCCGGCATGGAGTGCCGCCTGTAGGTATGCCGAAGGAGCAGCCTTGTCGGAACCAGTGAAGCGGAACAGCGGGAATTCGTAGGAAACCCCTTCGCTTTCGCCGGCGATGCGCTCGATCGATTTCTGCATGACTTCCTCCATCAAGGACCAGAAGACATGCGATTTGAAGGCGCCGATGTCGATTGGTCCAGCCTGCCGCGCTATGGGCGCAAGAGACTATTCAGCCGGAAGCGGGATGACCGGCGCGCGCCGGTCCAGCGCCTGCGACAGCACAGCGACGGTGACCGCCAAAAGGGCGAGTGCTGCGCCGACCAGCGGCAGATTGGCATAGGAAACACCGGCGGAAAGGGCCACGCCGCCGATCCAGGCGCCGCTGGCATTGCCGACATTGAAGGCGCCCTGGTTCAACGTGGCGGCGAGGTTCGGTCCCTCGGAGGCCGCCTCGACGACCCGGATCTGCAGCGGCGGCACGACGACGAAGATGAGCAGGCCCCACAGGAAGACGATGCCGACGGCAACGCTGGCGATTGCGCCGAACTGCCTGAAGCCAACGAAAAGCAGGGCCATCAGCAGCAGCGTGCCGATCACGGTCGGCATCAGTTTCCAGTCGGCCAGTCTGCCGCCGATAATGTTGCCAATGGTCATGCCCGCGCCGAACAGCAGCAGAACCCACGTGACTGCGGAGGTCGACAAGCCCGACACCTCGGTGAGGTAGGGTTTGATGTAGGTGAAGACGGTGAACAGGCTTGCGGAAGTCAGCGCCGCGATCAGCATCGCCAGCCAGACCTGCAGCTTGCCCAGCACGCGCAGTTCGCCGCGCAGGCCGCCACCGCTTGGCTGGGCGACATCAGACGGCACCAGCCAGGCGATCGCTGCCACCGATATTAGGCCGATACCGACCACGGCAACGAAGGTGGAGCGCCAGCCGAACGCTTCGCCAAGTGCGGTTCCGGCGGGAACACCCAGGATGTTGGACAGCGTCAGCCCGGCGAACATCAGCGCGATGGCGCTGGCGCGTTTGTTGCGCGGTACCAGGCTGGCGGCAACGACCGAGCCAATGCCGAAGAAGGCGCCATGGCCGAAAGCGGTGAAAACGCGCGCGGCCATCAGCGTCCAGTAGTTGGGCGAGATGGCGCAAAACAGATTGCCGATGACGAACAGGACGGCCAGCCCGACCAGCACAGGCTTACGCGGCAAATGCGCGGTGGCCATCGCGACGATCGGGGCGCCGAAGACCACACCCAGCGCATATCCGGTAACCAGCAGGCCGGCAGAAGGGATCGATACGCCGAGGTCGGCTGCGACCTCGGGCAGCAGGCCCATGATCACGAATTCGGTGGTGCCGATGCAGAAGGACGCAATGGCAAGCGCAAGGATCGGCAAGGGCATGGGGCGTCCAGACTGAATCGGTTCAAATCGAGACTGCGCGAAGGACGCCATCGTGCGCAAGCTGCATTGCTGCATCGCAGCGATGCAGAAAAGGAAGAGCTTTGAAATGGGTCGCTAACAGGCTGTCAAACCAGCGGCTTCAATTCCTGGGCAATGGTTGGCAACAGCTCCGAGACATTCGGGTGGATGTGCACGGCACGCGCCAGCGTGTCGACGGGCGCCTTGGCGTACATCAGGTCGAGTACGCAATGGATAACCTCGTCGCCGCCGGGGCCGAGCACCGAGCAGCCGAGGATCTGCCTGGTGTCGGCGTCGACCAGGATCTTCATGAAGCCCTGCGTCTCGCCCTTTTCGATAGCGCGGCCGACGCGGGCCATCGGCCGCTGGCCGACCAGCGCGCGACGGCCGGATTTCTTCACCGCGGCCTCGGTCATGCCGCAGCGGCCGAGCGGTGGGTCGATGTAGAGCGCATAGGCTTCGATGCGATCACTGACCTTGCGCGGATCGTTGTCCAGCAGGTTGGCGGCGACGATCTCGTAGTCGTTGTAGGAGGTGTGGGTGAAGGCGCCCCTGCCGTTGCAGTCGCCCATCGCCCAGATGCCGGGCACGCTGCTGCGCAACTGGTCGTCTACAGAGACGAAGCCGCGCTTGTCGACCTCCACGCCAGCCCTCTCCAGGCCGAGGTCATCGGTGTTGGGCGTCCGCCCCAGAGCCAGCAGCACGTGCGAGCCGACCGCCGGCGGTTTGCCGGCGGAGAAGGTCACGGCAATGTCCTGGCCCTGTCTGGCGAAAGCGATGTCGTCGGCGCCGACATGGACCGTGATGCCCTCGTTTTCGAGGATCGACAGGATGGCGGCGGAGACATCCTCGTCCTCGCGGCCGGTCAAGCGTGGGCTCTTCTCGATGACGGTGACTTCGCTACCGAAGCGGCGGAACATCTGTGCGAATTCGAGCGAGATGTAGCTGCCGCCGACGACGATGAGATGGCGCGGCAGCACGTCGAGATCCATCATCGAGGAATTGGTCAGATAGTCGATGTCGTGGATGCCAGGCAGGTCTGGGACCGAGGCTCGGCCGCCGGTGTTGAGGAAGATCTTTTCGGCGGTCAGCAGATCGTCGCCGACGCGCACCGTGTTGGCGGATTCGAAACGCGCATGGCCGCGATAGAGGGTGCATTTGTCCATGCCGGCAATCCAGGTCTCGAGATTGGTGCGGGCGTCGATCGTCACCTTGTCCTTGCGCGCCTTGATCCTGGCATAGTCGACGCCGACGGGGCCACTGAGCGTCACGCCATAGTCGGCGGCGCGGCGCGCAAGATGCGCGGCGTAGGCGCTGGCGACCATGGTCTTGGTCGGCATGCAGCCGGTGTTGACGCAAGTGCCGCCGACCAACTTGCGCTCGATCAGCGCCACGCTCATGCCGGCGGCCGCCAGCCGGCCGGCCAGCGGAGGGCCAGCCTGTCCGGCACCGATGATGATGGCGTCGAAGGTTTTCGTCGTCATGCCACCGCCGCTACGATCAGCAGGCCGCCGATGATCGCCACCGCGTCCTCGATGAAGGCGGCGGGCGGATCCTTGCCGAAGGCGGCTGCGAGGCGGCCGCGAGCTTCAGCGCCGCCCAGCGTGCCGATGACAGCGCCGATGGCGCCGGCAATCAAGCCGCCGATGGTGGCGCCGCCTGTGGCGCCGATCACCGCGCCGGTGAAGGCGCCCATGACGATGCGGGCGCCGAATTGCTGCGGCACTTTACGGCTCGGCGTCGACGGCAACTGGTCGGTGACCAGTTCGACGATGGCCAGGATGGTGAAGATGCCGACAGCCGCCCAGTGGCTCATGAAGCTCGCCCAGGTGCCGGCAACCGGCAGCCAGCCGAGATAAGCGCCCCAGGCAACGGCAGCCGGCGCCGTCATGGCGCGAAGACCGGCAATGACGCCGATCAGAAGTGCGAGAATGTAGAGCATGGTCGATCCCCCTCGATCACCGGGCCAGGACGGCCTTGAGACGCAGGCTACCATAGGTCCAATATTTGACCAGTACTTGCATCGGCGCTTTTCTGTTGGCCGCACTTGTGCTTTTGAAGGACGTGAACTGGAGACCGCGTCATGGCCGAAAGCGAGCGCGTGAAGATGGCGGCCGGCGAATGGTACACCTGCCTCGATGATGAGCTGGAGTCCTTGCGTGTGGTAGCGCGTGACGCGGTGTTCGAGCACAATTGCCTGCCGCCGCGGCAGCGCGGCAATCTCGGGTCGGGCTTGAAAGCTTTACTCGGCGACGCCGGCGAGGGTGCCCGCATCGAGGCGCCGTTTCACTGCGCCTATGGTTTCAACATCTTTCTCGGCGACGGCGTCTTTCTCAATGCCGGCTGCACCATCCTCGACACGGCGAGTGTGCGCATCGGCAAGGGAACGCTGCTTGGCCCCAATGTGCAGATTTATTGCGCCGAGCATCACAAGGAGGTCGCTGGGCGGCAGGCGGGACTGGAGATCGCCAAGCCGGTCGAGATCGGCGCCAATGCGTGGATCGGCGGCTCAGCCGTCATCCTTGGCGGCGTCAGCATCGGTGAAGGTGCCATCGTCGGTGCCGGCGCGGTGGTGACGCGCGACGTGGCTGCGAATACCACGGTGGTCGGCAATCCGGCACATCAGGTCAAGCGGGATTGAATGGATCAGTGCGACAGCGCCATTCGCTCGTCCTGACCGGCCCGCCTGGAGAATTCGCGCCGATATTGCGCCGGCGATGTCCTCAGCCTTGCGGCGAAATGCTGGCGCAGCGAGGTGGCGCTGCCGAAGCCGGCTTCGAATGCCACCATGTCCATCGATTTCTCCGTTGCCTCCAGCAGCCGTTGAGCCAGTTCTATCCGTTGGCTGGTCAGCCAATCGCCGAAACTGGTGCCGATCGATTTTTGGAAGCGGCGGGTAAAGGTGCGCCGGGTCAGGCCGGCGGCCTCGGCGACGCTGTCGAGGCTATGCGTCTCGCCAAGCGTAGCGCGAACCAAGTCCAGGGCCTGGGTGAAGCGGTCAGCATCGGCGCTTCTTGCCACCGGATGCTCGATGAATTGCGCCTGCCCGCCTTGCCGATGCGGAGACAGCACGATCTGGCGGGCGAGCCGGAGTGCCGCTTCCGCGCCATAGCGGGCGCGCACGATGTGGAGACAGCAGTCCAGACCGGCGGCGACGCCGGCCGAAGTCACGATGTCACCATTGTCGACATAGAGCACCGAAGCGTCGACGGCGACGTCGGGATGGAGTTTCTGCAACTGTTCGGAATAGGCCCAGTGCGTCGCGGCACGACGGCCCGAAAGCAGCCCGGCCGCGGCAATGGCGAAAGTTCCGAGGCACAGGCCGACGATCAAGGCGCCGCGTTGGTGCGCCCGGCGCAACGCCTCCATCAGCGGCGGCGATGCCGGCTCGCCGAGATGATGCCAGCTTGGAATGATGACGATATCGGCGCCGTCGAGCCCTTCGAGTCCATGCGGCGCGGCAATTGTCAGTCCGGCCTCGGTGTGGATCGGGCCGGGCTTGACCGCGCAGATGCGGAAGTCGAAGCGCGGCAGGCCAAGCGCCGTCCTGTCCTCTGCGAAGACCAGGCACGGTACGGAAAGGTGGAACGGGCTGATGCCGTCGAAGGCGAGTACGGCAATGATCGGGTCGGTCATGGGTGCTTCCGGCAGTTGAATGCGGATTGTCCTAATTCTTTCGAATGATGTCAATCGGGCCACTTTCGGCTGCCGGGGAGTCCGCCTATTTTCGGTCCATCGCATTCAAGCCGGAAAGGAAAACACCATGTCTGACCCAGCCCACGCCACGCCACGCCGGGCGCTGATCGTCGTCGATGTGCAGAACGACTATGATGGCGGCAGTCTTGCCATCCAGCATCCGCCGTTCCGCGACAGCGTCGTCAATGTGGCGCGGGCGATGGATGCAGCGACTGCTGCCGGCATCAAGGTGGTGGTCGTCAAGCAGATGGCGCCCGAGACATCGCCGATCTTCGCCAGGGGAAGCCATGGCGGCGAACTGCATCCCGAAATAGCCAGGCGTGGGCGCGACCATTATGTCGAAAAGAACCTGCCCTCCGCCTTCACCGGCACCGACCTCGAGGACTGGCTGCGCGCCAACGCCATAGATACGATCACGGTGGTCGGCTACATGACGCACAATTGCGACCTGTCGACCATCATCCACGCCGTGCATATGGGCTTTGCCGTCGAGTTCCTGTCGGATGCGACTGGCTCGGTGCCTTACGCCAACAGCGCCGGCTACGCCTCGGCCGAGGAGATCCACCGCGTGGTCACGATCATCCTGCAGTCGCGCTTTGCCGCCGTGCTCAAGACCGCCGAATGGGTCGAGTGCCTGAAGACCGGCGTGCTGCCGGAACGCGACACCATCTTCGGCTCCAACCAGCGGGCGCTGTCGCGCAGCGCTGCTTAGGGTTATCCGAAAAAACAGAAAGGGCGCCGCATCGCTGCGGCGCCCTTTCTGTTTGGAATTGAAGGATTTTAGAACAGGCCTTCGATATGGCCGGCCTCGTTGAGGAAGATCTTTTCCGAGGACGGCGCCCTCGGCAGGCCGGGCATGGTCATGACCTCGCCGCAGATGATGACGACGAAGCCGGCACCGGCCGAAAGCCTGACCTCGCGCACCGGCACGGTGTGGCCGGTCGGCGCGCCGCGCAGGTTCGGGTCGGTCGAGAAGGAATACTGGGTCTTGGCCATGCAGACCGGCAGGTGGCCGTAGCCGGCGTCTTCCCAGGCCTTGAGCTGGTCGCGCACCGACTTGTCGGCAATCGCTTCCGAGCCGCGATAGATGCGCTGGACGATGGTGTTGATCTTCTCGAACAGCGGCATGGCATCGGGATAGAGCGGCGCGAACTGCGAGGCGCCGGATTCGGCCAGTGCCACCACCTTGTTGGCGAGATCCTCGATGCCGGCCGAGCCGTGAGCCCAGTGCTTGCACAGGATCGCTTCTTCGCCCATCGAGGCGACATAGTCCTTCATCGCCTGGATCTCGGCGTCGGTGTCGGAATAGAAGTGGTTGATGGCCACCACCGCCGGCACGCCGAACTGCCTGATGTTCTCGATGTGGCGGCCGAGGTTGGCGCAGCCCTTCTTCACCGCCTCGACGTTTTCCTTGCCGAGGTCTTCCTTCTTGACGCCGCCATTCATCTTCATGGCGCGCACGGTGGCGACGATGACGGCCGCCGCCGGCTTGAGGCCTGCCTTGCGGCACTTGATGTCGAAGAACTTTTCAGCACCCAGGTCGGCGCCGAAGCCGGCTTCGGTGACGACGTAGTCGGCGAGCTTGAGCGCCGTCGTGGTGGCGACGACCGAGTTGCAGCCATGCGCGATGTTGGCGAACGGGCCGCCATGCACGAAGGCCGGGTTGTTCTCCAGCGTCTGCACCAGGTTCGGCTGCATGGCGTCCTTGAGCAACACGGCCATGGCGCCGTCGGCCTTGAGGTCGCGGGCATAGACGGCTGACTTGTCGCGACGATAGGCGACGATGATGTCGCCGAGGCGCTTTTCCAGATCCTTCAGGTCGGTCGACAGGCACAGGATGGCCATCACTTCCGAGGCGACGGTGATGTCGAAACCGCCCTCGCGCGGGAAGCCGTTGGCGACGCCGCCGAGCGAGCAGATGATTTCGCGCAGCGCGCGGTCGTTCATGTCCATGACGCGGCGCCAGACGACGCGGCGGGTGTCGATGCCGAGCTCATTGCCCCAGTAGATGTGGTTGTCGATCAGCGCCGAAAGCAGGTTGTGCGCCGTGGTGATGGCGTGGAAGTCGCCGGTGAAGTGAAGGTTCATGTCTTCCATCGGCACGACCTGCGCATAGCCACCGCCGGCGGCACCGCCCTTGACGCCGAAATTCGGGCCGAGCGAGGCCTCGCGGATGCACACGATCGCCTTCTTGCCGATGCGGTTCAGGCCGTCGCCAAGGCCAACCGTGGTCGTGGTCTTGCCTTCGCCGGCCGGCGTCGGGTTAATGGCGGTTACGAGGATCAGCTTGCCGTCCTTGTTGCCCTTCACCGACTTGATGAATTCGGCTGATATCTTGGCCTTGTCATGGCCGTAGGGCAGCAGGTGTTCGGTCGGGATGCCGATCTTCTGGCCGATCTCCTGGATCTGCTTTTTCTTGGCGCCGCGCGCGATCTCGATGTCGGACTTCACTTCGGCCATGACGGCTTTCCTCTGGATTGGACGGTGGAGGGGACGGGTTTGATCTTACTGGCAAGCAGGTTGGAACCGGGCGCGGGCATGTTCTAACCCTGTCGCTGCCGCGGCGTCAACTTGTATGCAACTATGTTTCCTCTAGAGAAAATTCCTCTGCGGACCGGCCGACCTGTCGTCGGTTCTTCCTGGCTCCGTTGCCGCGCCGTATAGAAGCCAGAGGACGCGTCGTTCCGCCGTCTCAAAACAGCCGCACAATGCACGGAATGCGACAGAGGCGACGGCGCAAATTCGCCATCGCCTGGTCCCTAATGGAACAGCGCTACTGCGTCAGAACGTTGCTGATTTCGACCATGTTGGAGCGCACCCTGAGCACATAGAAGCCCATCGTCGTCAGATGCGTCGGCAACAGCCAGCCATCCTCGCGGCCATTGGCGATGATGAAGGGCTGGATGCGCAGCGCCGAAACGAACTGCGAGTCCATCGTGTCCCACAGGTTCTGCAGATGCTTTTCCTTGATGACGTCCTCGAAGTCGGCCTGGGCTCCCTTCATCAGGCCGTAATAGCCATAGAGCTGGCCATAGGCGAACCAGTAGCGGTCGTCGGCGCGGAAGTCGAACCAGCCATTGTTGTGGTTCTCGGCGCGTTCCTTGAGGATCGCCGAGGTCGAGCCGATGTCGGACGAGATACGGTCGATATATTGCTTCAGATTGTCGGCACGGGCGTCGAATGTCGCCTGGCAGGTGGCAAGGCGGGCGTTGAAGGAACGCAGCATGCGCACGGCGTCGCGATAGTAGCTTGGCGTCGGCGTCTTGGGGCCGAACGGGTTCAGGCCGAAATACCAGGTCTCTTCGTCGAACTGAAGGTTGCCGCGGGCATTCTGCAGATCGCTGTCGATCTGCGAGGTGGTGCGGACGCGGCCGAGATTGTCGGCAAGTTCGGTCGCCGTGCGCCGCACCGCCTGGTTGATGCCGCGCTGGAAGGAGGCCTTGTTGTCCATCCACGGCGTGTGGTCCCAGTCGATGCCGAACAGGCCCAGCTTGTAGAGGATCATCGACGAGATCCAGGCATTCTGGTTGACGTTGAAGTCGGTCAGGTCAGCGGCGATCTGGGCTATACCAGAGTTGCCGCAGGTCTTGGCGGTGTCCGTGCCGGCGCCGGCGGCGACCTGTTCGCCGGCGGAGACATTGCGCTTCTCGAAGGTGTATGTGTCGGGATAGTTCGGGTTGAAATTGTTCCACCACTGGGTGGCGTAGAAGAAATTGGCATAGAGGCCGATCAGCACCAGCAGAGCGAGGCCGACCGCCGCCTTGAGGATCCAGCCGCGCTGCGTGTACCAGCGTCCGGCCCACAGGAACGGCCACAGGACGACACCGATCAGGAGGCCGATGCCGCGGCCGATCCACTGGAAAATACGGGTGAAGAAATTCACGATCGGATCGAGCATGGCTGTGTCACCCCCTCAAAGCATGATGCCAAAAAGTTGCAGACTTTTTGGATAACATCATACGCCAAAACAAGAAGTTAGAACGAAATAACGGTTCATTTCGTTCTAGTCAGTCAGGCCGTAGAGGCGTGTGCGAAACGCCACCTTGTCCTTCAAATATGTGGTTTTGAGAACGTCCACAACATGCGATCGCCAGGCGTCGCTGAAGCCGTCATAGTCCTTGTAGAAGCCGTCCTTGTTGAAGATGTAGCGCGAGACGAAGTCCGACGGCACGAAATCCGAGATCAGCCGGTTGGTCAGCCAGGCGTCGGGGTGGTCTGGCTTGGCGCGGATCACCAGGAAACGCTGCTGCGGGAAGACATCCTCGATCTTCAGGTGGCCAAGGTGGGCGATCTCGCGCTTGGCGGCGTTGAGGAAGGGAAAATTGCCGTCCCTGGTGATCAGGTCGGCATGGCTCTGGATCCAGGTCTGCAGCCAGACCTTGTCGACATTGGTCAAATTGCGGTTCGGCTCGGCGTCGCGGATCAGCGCGCGCACCACCATCTCGGCCCGGTGCTCGAGATAGCCCGAGGTCTCGACCCAGGAGGCACGCGGCAGCTCGATGCGGCCGGTGGTGGCGAGGAACTTGAACACCTTGTCGGCGTCGTTGATCGAGAGATAGCTGACCTGCCACGGCCGCGAGCGGCGAAAACCGGGGGCGGCCGGATCGCTGATCACCGTCGTCACATCCGGATCGACGAACACGTAGAGGCCGCCGAAATGGCTGGTCCAGTAGGCGTTGTGGCGGAAGATCACCTGGTCGGGCACCAGCGCGTTCTCGCGGATGTCGCCGCAGATCTTGGCGAGCTCCACCATCCGGTTCAGCATGGCGCTGTCGCGCCAGGCATCGGGCTCCTGCTTCAGTCGGTCCACGAGCTTGCCGAGTTCGGCGGCCTTGCCCAGCACATCCTCGGCCGACAGCACCTTGAATTCGACCTGGCTGATCGACAGCAAATCCTCGATGTCGTTGACCTTGGGAATGGAATCCTCGATCTCGCCGTAGATGACGTCTTTGATCGTCAGCGCATCGATGGCGCGCCGGTTCCTGGACATGAACTCGAACATCAGTTGCGAGGTGTTGGAGAAGGCGGTGTGCACCACCGGCAGGTCAATCTGCGACGGCGTCAGGATGATGAAACGGCGGTTGACCTCATTGGGATCGAGATAGTCATAATCATCGCATTCCTCGGCCACTTCGGGCGAGAAGCCGGTGCGGTCGATCTGGAAGCTCTTCAGTTTCGTCGGCTTCAAGCCGAACGCGGCCAGCGCCTTGTTGTAGCGCTGGATGAGGTGCGGCTCGTCGACCGTCAACAGCCGGCCATAGATCAGCTCGTTGTCGCGCAGGAGATCGGGTTTCTTGGCGGGGCTCATGCGGAAGGTTCCGACGGGCTTTGCCTGGAAAGGCGAAGCGCCAACGCTGACGCCCCCCTCTCCCCGTTCTTTACGGGGAGAGGGTAAGGGTGAGGGGCGGCGCTGAAGGTCAAAGACATGGCTCTCCATAACCTTTGGCGGCAAAAAAACGAAGTTCATGAGTTTCGATATGACGATCGAGACGCCCCTCAACAGCAGCCAGTATAGTCTCGAGCACTTCTTCGCGGTCCTTCAAGACGTCGACATTCCAGAAGCGGAGGACAGACCAATCATTTGAAATCATGAAGCGATCCCTGGCCTGGTCGTATTTGTTCTCGGCGTGCTGGCTGCCATCAATCTCGACAATGGGTTGGCACTCTCTGCAGGCAAAATCGGCAAAATATTTACCTATCGGGAATTGCTGCACGAATTTATGGCCGTTCAATCGGCGATCACGCAGTTCGAGCCAGAGTGCGCCTTCGGCGTCGTTGTCTGATTGGCGCAGACGTCTTGCACGTTTTGTTGTCGCGATTCCTGGTCCACGCATGCGCCGCCCCTCACCCTTACCCTCTCCCCGTGAAGGACGGGGAGAGGGGGGCGTCAGCGTTTGCGCCTCGTCCTTCGGCGTGGCGATTGCAGCCTGTCCATTGATGACTAGCATTTGCAGAGGAAGAAACATTAGGCATTCCATAGCCCCTTTTTCTTCATCTCCTCCATCTCGCGCGCGGCTCGCTCGCGCAGGCGGGCGTCGCGCAGCAGTTTTTGCACGGCGGAGTCGTCGGACTTGTCGGAATAGCGGAACTCCGAGTCGGCATAGCGGTTGATCTCCTGCATGACCATGTCCATCGAGAACGGCCCGCGCAGTTCCTCGATCATCGCTTTCTTCTCGTCGTAGCCCTTGTGCATGAAGACCTCCGGCTTCTCGAACCAGTCGTCGGGAAGCTCGATGTCCATGGCGCGCATCTTGATAGCGTCGGTGACGTTCTTGATGGCGCGGCCGGTGAAGCGGGGCTCGGCATCCTTGATCAGGTGCAGATAGGTGCCGATGTCGGCCATCGATTTCGGTGCGCCGTTCTCCTTCATGTAGCGTTCGTAGACCTTCACCAGCCCGTCTTCTTGCGGCCTCTCGTGCTCCTCATAGGCTTCGGTCACGGCGCGCTGGATTTCCTGTGCGGCGTAGAGATCGTGGTCGCCGAGCGGGATCTTGTGGTTTTTTCCCGCCAGCAGGACAAAAATGTCGATGTAGTCGTTGCGGCTCTGCGGCCCGTCGACCAGCCAGCGGGCGCCGGCGCGCTGGCGCAGCGCGTCGTCGACATTTTCGGGATAGTTGGAGAACATGCCGAACGAGCAGTTGCCGCGCACCACAGTCGCGGCACCGGCGAAGGCATCCATCAAGACGCCGGTGATTTCCTGCTGGCCGGCCGAGGCGCGGTCGTCTGAGCGGCGCGCCGCCACCTGGTCGATGTCGTCGATGGTGCCGAAGCCGATGACGCGCGGGTTCAGCACATTGTTGATGAACTGGCGGCAGTTCTGGCCTGATTTGCCCTGATAGGACGAGATCTGGTCGACGCCGAAATTCTCGTAGGCAAAGGGATAGCCGGCGACCTGGCAATAGCCGTTGACGAGGCCGGCGATCATCTGGATCAGCGTCGTCTTGCCGGTGCCGGGGGCGCCGTCGCCGATGAAGGTGAAGAGGAAGCCGCCGAGTTCGACGAACGGATTGAGTTCGCGCTCGAAGTCGTAGGCCATCAGCATCTTGGCGAGCTTGACCGACTGGTATTTGGCGATGTGGTTGCCGACGACCTCTTCCGGCTTCTTGAATGTCATCACCAGCGGTTTTGAACGCTTGCCCGGCGCGACGTCGAAACCATCGAGGGTGAAATCGTCGGCATCGATACGGATATGCGCGTTCTCGAACGGGCCGATGCCGTCGAAGCGGCCCTTGCGGGCCAGAAGCCCGTCGATGGCGACGCGGGCGAAGGCGCGCGCCCTTGTCATCAGGTCGGCGTCGTCGGACGATCCCGAGATCGCCTTGTCGAGGCCTGCCAGGATCGACTTCACCGCATCCTGCGGCGTATCGAACAGGAAGTCCGGTTCGGGACTGTCGTTGGGCGCCTCGCCGTCGCTGTCGATCAGCTGGAACAGGTAGGAGGCGAGGCTGAAGGCCGAAATGTAAGCCGAGGCCGACAGAAGCTTCTTGAAGGTGGACGCCTCGTCGCCCTCGAGCGGCGCGCGGGTGTTCTTGGCCTGCAGACTTTCAAGGTCCGAGCCCTCGGCAAAGACGTCCGATATTGCCAGCGCGATCGCCGTGCCGCGCCGGGCGCGAAACAGGAGCGTGTGCTGCGGGATGGTCAGCAGCTGGTCGTCGGGATGAACGGCGCCGACGGTCTTTGCCAGCTCGACCTCGCGCGTGCGGCGCACCGAACCGGCCGAGACGGTCGAAACGAAGCGGCGGTTGGTGCCGGCAAGTGCTGTGCCGGAGGAGCTAGACGGGTCCTCCAGCACGACGACGCGGGTGATGAAGCTCTGCGCGGTGGCGCGGTGCTTCTCGATGGCGGCTTCCGGGATGGTGGTCAGGCCGGTATCCATGAAGGGTGCTCCGTGGTGTGACGGTCAGACGTCTGAGATGACCTGTCCGTTGGACAGAATGTGAACCTTGTAGCCGGCAAAGATCTTCTGCGCCTCGCCGGCGGCGTAGAGCGCCTGATAGGCCTCGTGCGGGATCAGCGCATGGTTTTCGTAGCTCGACACGCCCTGGCGCGCGGCTTCCAGATCGTCGGTATTGATGAAGAATTCCTGCGTCGTCTTCTCGCTGGAAAACAGCCCCTTGCGGCCGGGTTTCTCGGCCTTGGAATAGACCTCCTGGATGGTCCAGGTCAGCAGCCAGGCATTTTCGGGCTTGCGCACCTTGGCCAGGACTTCGGTCACCGTCGAATTGTTGTCGGTGATGCCAGCCGAATAGAACGGGCCGAGCACGACGCGGCGCAGCTGCTTGGGATGCAGCGGCTCGAAATCCTTGTCGAGATTGACCGCGATGGTCGCCGGCGACAGCGTGTAGGCGGAGTTCTTCTCGGTGAAATCGTCGAAACGGTGGGCAAGCTCGGGATTGAGCAGGCCATCGACCGGCAGAGGAATGTCGATTGTCTCGTTCAGCTTGCCGTTTCTGTCGACGAGCTGGCGGATCATCGTTTCGGACGAATCCTCCACCGTCACCATGTAGACCAGAGGCAGGTTGGCGCTGCCGTCGAACGTCGCCCAGTGGACGAGATAATAGGGCCGCCCCGTCTTCGGATTGACCGAGACCTTGGCCGTTTGCGCCAGGGTGAACGGGCCAAACGTGTTCTCGTTTTTCACGTCCTCGAGATAAAGCCGCTCGGCTATCGACTTCTGCAGCGCCGCGGGGAATTCCTTGTGGCGCAGGATGAAGTCGGCCATTTCCTCGCGCAACTCGCCGGCGAGCGGAATGTTGGCAAGCCGCGCGTCGGCCTGGCGTCGGTCGTTTTCCAGTTCGAGCAGGTTCTGGAACACCGGAAATCCGCTTTCGGCGCGCGAAATGCGGAATGTGTCCATGAAGCCGAGCCGGTTGCGCCAGCAGGAAAACGACTTGTCGAGCCTGGCGATGTGTTCGGCGACGATCTTGGCGACGATGCCGTGCCGGTAGAGCGGCGAGCGATCGTCGCGCATGAACACTTCAAGGCCGCTGAGCGCGGCCGTGATGGCGGAAAAATACCGTGCCGCCGCTTCGTTTTCGGGGGTCATGCCTGGTCGCTCGCGGGCAGTGCTGTCACCCTTAAGACTGCACGTAGTTAGCCGAATTGTGCTTCTTCAGCACCTCGTCGAAGCGGCGGGCGAAGGCATCGTCGGCCAGCTTCTTGCGGCGCTGGATATCGGCGGTGGCGACCATGTTCTTCTCGTGCATCTCAAGCAGGTCACCGATGTGCTTTTGCGAAGCAGCACCGATACCGGCCATGGTTTCCTCGGCGGTGTTGTCGACCTGGCTGCCCAGCGTGTTGATCTTGTGGGCGACGTCCTGCTGGGCGGCGGTCTTCAGCGAATCTTCCAGCGCCTTGTAGAGCACGATGCGCTGCTCGGTATCGATGGTCAGCTTGTTGATCAGCGTCGATTGCGCGGCGATCTGGTTGTTGAGCGAATCGACGAAGGTCTGGAACATCGAGGTGTAACGCTCGAGCGTCTGGCTCTCGGCCAGCAGTTCCTGCTCCTTGGCCTGCTTTTCGTTGTATTCCGTCGCCAGCTTGGAGCGTTCGCCTTCGAGCTGCGTGCGGTCCTTCTGGCTGGTCGAAGCGGCGATCTTGTTTTCGATGTCGAGCAGCATCGGGTTGAGCTCCTCGATGCGCTTCTGCACGGCTTCGAGGTTGGTCATGGTGGTCTTGCGGCGCTCGATCACCTGCGACAGGCTGGTTTCCGAGGTCTTGTAGCGTTGGTCGAGAACCTCTTTCTGCGCCTTCAATATGCCGACGATGGTGTCGGATTTGACCAGCAGTTCCTGCAGATTGCCGGCCAGCGACATGTTGCGAACGCGGTCGGTGCGCATGCGCTGCTTGCTCTGGCTGGAGAAGATGCCAATGAATTTTTCCCAGCCGGTGTAGTTCTTCATGCTCTCGAACTCGGCGCCGAAGACGTTGGTGGCGTCCTCCAGCCCGATGATCAGGTCGGCAATGTTGCCTTCCATCACCTTCTGCTGCTTCAGCACATCCTCGATGCGGGCGTTCTCGAGGTCGAAATTGGCGTCGCCGATCTTCTTGTCTGATGTGGCAAGCGTATCAAGCATGGTGCCGGATTGCTCGATCTTGGAACGCATATCCTGCACGACCTGCTTGGTCTTGGCAATTTCGGCGTCGAAATTCTGCAATGTCGCCATTGGGGCCTCCCGCTTCGGCATGACGTCGCTGGTCGCGAACAGCGGCGAATATATGTGGGGCATCAGGGGATTGAAAGACGTGAAGACAAGGGCGGCGTGAAAACAAAAAAATTCGTCAGGGTCTTGAAAGCCAGTGAAGGCGTGGGCTTAGCGTGATTAGCTTGCCGACCAGCCATAGTTCAGCTGTCATTGAACTTTCATGCGGCAAGGCGAAGGCGCACGGATGCCTTTGTATTGGGCAAACCACCGAAGCAATAGCGGCCGCGATATGCGACGAGAAAGCCGGTTTTGCAGAGCTGGCGAACAGCGGCTCAGGGCTTGGGATCGGCTTTCAGATAGGCGATGACATTGGCGATCTCGTCGTCCTTGGTCAGGCCGGCAAACGCCATCTTGTTGCCGGGCACTTTCAGCTTGGGTGCCCTGAGATACTCGGCGAGATTGGCTTCATCCCAGACCAGGCCGGCGGCGCCGGCACTCTTCATCGCCTCGGAATAGCGGCCAAGATAACTCTCGGCGCTACCGGCGGTGCGGCCAACGACGCCCAACAGATGCGGACCGACCTTGTCGCGGTCGGTGGCTGCTTCATGGCAGGCCATGCACCGGTTGAAGGCCTTCTTGCCCAGGGCCGGGTCGCCGCCGGCATGGGCCACAAGCGAGCTGGCAAGGAGAAGGATGCTGGCGGACGAAGCGGCTCGAAACATGCTGCCCCCGGAGAGTTCTGGCTGGCGGCCTTATAGTACCGAGGCTTTAACAAACGCTGCATCGCGGCGGGATTGCGGAAGACAGGCCCGCGAGTCAGGCCTGTTGTGCCAGATCGCGGCGCAGGAAATCATTCAGCCGCTCGACTGCCTGGGTCGTCGACAGCGGGTTGCGCAGGATGCCGATTTCGAGGTCCGGCAGCACCGGAAGCCCTTCATTGCCGCCGACGATGCGGAGCGATGGCGGAACGCTGCGCAGGGCGAGGCCAGCCACCGCGAGCCCGGCCTGGACGACGGCGATCAGGCCAAGCAGAGAGGCGCTTGAATAGGTACAGCGATAGGAGCGGTCGGCATCGCCAAGCGCCTGGAGGACATTCATCCTGGCGGCGCAGCCCGGTTCGAACAAGGCGACCGGAAGCGGATCGGCCTCCCAGGCGACATGGTTGGGCGAGGCGACCCAGACGAAGCGTTCCAGCCGGATCACCTCAAGCGGCTGCTCCGGCAAGCGGGTGATGATCGCCAGATCCAGCCGCCCCTCCGCCAGCGTCTTCACCAGCGCGGTCGACTGTTCGCAGATCAACTCCACCGTCACCAGGGGATGCTCCGCCGCGAAGCGTGAGAGCACGGGCGGCAGGAGGAAGGCGGCATAATCGTCGGGCACCCCCAAGCGGACGCTGCCTGTCTCCTTGGGCCGGGTGACGCTTGCCCAGGCTTCATCCGACAGTTTCAGCAACCGGCGCGCATAGATCAGGAAATCCTCGCCGACCGCATTGGGAGTGACGGTTCTGGGACCACGCACCAGAAGCTGGTTGCCGACCATCTCCTCCAGCCGCTGCATCTGCATGCTGACCGCCGACTGGCTGCGGCCGACCCGAGGTGCTGCATTGGAAAGGCTGCCGCTCTCGACGACGGCGACGAAGGTTTTCAGCAGGTTGAGATCGAGTGGCGCGGCCATGGTGCTATCAGTATATCGAATAGATCATTCCAAATCTATTCGCTTGTTTGAAGGCCGTGCCGGTGACCAGATGGTTGGGAGTACCGGCTGAACGAAACACCCATGGCAGACGCATCGACAGCCCGCTTTCCGGCCGCCAGCCTCGCTCTGGCAATGGTGATTGCCGGCACGGTCGGCGCCTTCGCCACGGAATCGGGGCTGCATGCCGTTGCCGTCGTCTTCTGGCGATGCGTGTTCGGCGCGATCTTCCTTCTCGTATGGTGCCTGTTGCGCGGCTACCTGCCGGATCGGACGCTGTTGCCGTCCCGGCTTGCCCTTGCAGCACTTGCCGGCGTGTGCATGGTGCTGAGCTGGACGGCCTTCTTCGCAGGCTTCGCCATGACGTCGATCGCCACGACGACGATTATCTACCATATCCAGCCGTTCTTCGTGGTCCTGATCGGCGTGGTTTTCCTAAGGGAACGCATCTCGCCCGACCAACTGCTGTGGATGCTCGCTGCCTTTCTCGGCGTCGTGCTGGCCAGCGGCCTCGTTTTCGCGCACGGTCATGCCGATGCCAACTGGGTGCCGGGCATTGCGCTGACGCTGGGCGGCGCACTGCTCTATGCCGTTACAACGATCCTAGCCAAAGGCCTGGGCCAGCAGCGCGCCGAAATCACGGTACTCTGCCAAACACTGGTGGGGGTCGTCATGCTCGCCCCGTTCGCCGGCATCGGCCAACATATTGCGCCTGCATCATGGGGCTGGCTGCTCGGCATCGGCGTGCTGCACACTGGCATCGCCTATGTGTTGATGAATTCGGCCTTCCCACGCCTGACGACACCGGTGATCGGCGTCATCACCTTCATCTACCCGGTCGTCGCCATCATCGTCGACTGGGCTATCTATGGGCATCCGCTCGGACCGGCGCAGGCAGCCGGCATGGCACTGATTGCGCTGGCAACGCTTGGTGTGCGGCTTGGCTGGCGGTTTCCAAGACGGCGTGTCTCGACCGTGTGAGCCCGAAGCAATTCCCGGGAAAGCACATAGCGCTTCCCCTGGAATTGCTCCAATAACCAAGAGACAGAGTCAGCCTTTGATAAAGCCGATGAAATCGTCTGGCGCGGCGCGGCCCATCTCTTCCTCCCAGTGGCGGCGGCAGAGCGAGACATAGACATCCTTGCCGATTGCCACCTGCTCGCCCTGGCGCGCCACCTTGCCATCGGGGCCGAGGCGCACGACCATCGTCGCCTTGCGGCCGCATCGGCAGATGGTGCGCACTTCGCGCAAATCGTCGGCGATGGCCAGCAGCGCGCGCGAGCCGGAAAACAGCTTGCCCTGGAAATCGGTGCGCAGGCCGTAGCACATGACCGGGATGTTCAACCGATCGGCGATGCGGGCGAGCTGCCAGACCTGCTCCTCCTCGAGGAACTGCGCCTCGTCGACGAAGACGCAATGCACTGACGTATGCGCGTGATGATCGGCGACGCGGGCGAACAGATCGTCACCATCGCGGAACATCTCGGCTTCCGTCTCCAGGCCGATGCGCGACGAGATCAGGCCGGTGTCGCCCTTGCGGTAGTGGCCGGCGACGAACAGCATCGTGCCCATGCCGCGCTCGCGATAATTGTAAGAGGCCTGCAAGAGCATCGTCGTCTTGCCGGCGTTCATAGTCGCGTAGTGGAAGTAAAGCTTGGCCATGCCGCTCTTTTAAGCCGACTTGCCCTGATACGGGGAGGGGCGGTCGCCCGCATTCCCCTGAAAAAGCCGGCCCGTCGTCGAAAAAACCGTCCGGCATGGCAAAAGCGCCTGATGTGTCGCTGATTGGCCAGCCCGCGCCGTTGATCGCGATTGTCTTAATGCTTGAAACCACACCAAAATGGTGTTTGGCTGACGAAACAAGGCGGGCATAGAAACCGTAGCTACGCTTCGCCAAGAATAACAATGGGAGACTGTCTATGTCGCGTATGAACTCTTTCGTCGCCGGCCTCGGCCTGGCGGCTTTTTTGTCCACCAGCGCTGCCTTTGCCGGCGATCCGGCGAGCTGCAAGGCGGTGCGCCTTTCCGATGTCGGCTGGACCGACATCCAGGCGACGACCGGCATCGCCTCCGTGCTGCTGACCGCGCTCGGCTATGAGCCGCAGACGATCCAGCTGTCGGTGCCGGTGACCATGGCGTCGCTGAAGAACAAGGATCTCGACGTGTTCCTCGGCAACTGGATGCCGTCGATGACCAACGACATCAAGGACTATACCGCCGATGGCTCGGTCGAGACGATCAGCACCAACCTGACCGGCGCCGGCTACGGCATCGTCGTGCCGACCTATGTCGCTGACGCCGGCGTGAAATCGCTGACCGATATCGGCAAGTTCAAGGACAAGTTCAACGGCAAGATCTATGGCATCGAGGCCGGCAATGACGGCAACCGCATTATCCTCGACATGATCAAGAACCCGAAAGACAATCTCGAAGGCTTCGAGCTGGTCGAATCCTCGGAGGCCGGGATGCTGACGCAGGCCGAGCAGTCGATGAAGAGCAATGAATGGATCGCCTTCCTCGGCTGGACGCCGCATCCGGTGATGGGTGCCATGAAGATCACCTATCTCGATGGCATGGGCGACAGCGGCTTCGGCGCCGCCACTGTCCATACCAATGTGCGCAAGGGTTACACCACCGAATGCCCGAATGCCGGCAAGTTCATCGCCAACCTGAAGTTCAATCTCGATATGGAAGGCGAGATAATGGACGCGATCCTCAAGGGCGCTGACGCCAATACGGCTGCGACCGACTGGCTCAAGAAGCATCCGGACGCGGTTGCCCCGTGGATTGCCGGCGTGACCACTTTCGATGGCGGCGACGCCGCTGCAGCCGTGAAGACTGCGCTCGGAAGCTGAGCAGGTCTTGCGTTCGGCGTGACCGATCAAGAAGGGCAGTCACTGTAGAAAGGGCTGCCCTTTTTCATATCCTGTGACAAGATGACCGTCCGGCAAGGACGGCGACTGCCAAAGAGGGGCAAGATGGATCCGATTTCAAAATTCTTTGTCAGTTATAAAATCCCCATAGGCGAGTGGGGCAAAGCGTTCTTCACCTTCCTTACCGACAATTTCAACACCTTCTTCCGCGGCCTCTCCGGCGGCTTGAATTTCCTGCTCGATGGAGTGGTCGACACGCTGCTGCTGGTACCGCCGGTCCTTCTCATCGCGCTGATTGCACTGCTTGCCTATTATCTGCAGCGATCGAGAGGCTTGGCGGTGGCTGTCTTTCTCGGGTTGCTGTTCATCCTCAACCAGAACCTCTGGAAGCAGACGGTAGAGACACTGGTGCTGGTGGTTGCCGCCGCCGCCGCCTCGATGGCCATCGGTGTGCCACTTGGTATCTGGGCGGCGCACAAGCCGAAGGTCTATCGCGTCATGCTGCCGGTGCTCGATTTGATGCAGACGCTGCCGACCTTCGTCTACCTCATCCCGGTGCTGACGCTGTTCGGCCTCGGCAATGCGCCCGGCCTCATCGTCACCATCATCTTCGTCATCCCGACCGCGGTTCGTCTCACGCATCTCGGCGTCGTGTCGGTGCCGAAGTCGATCGTCGAGGCCGGCGAGGCGTTCGGCGCCACCAAGAGCCAGTTGCTGTGGAAGGTGGAGCTGCCCTCGGCGCTGCCCACCATCATGGCCGGTCTGACGCAGTGCATCATGCTGTCGCTGTCGATGGTGGTGTTTGCCGCACTGATCGGCGCCGGCGGCCTCGGCACCGAAATCAACCGGGCGCTGGGTTCGCGCAAAATCGACCTCGGGCTCGAGGCGGGCCTCGCCATCGTCGTTTTGGCCATCGTGCTCGACCGGATGACCCGCATCGCCGTTGGAGGCAAGAAATGACCGTCGCCGTCGATTTCCGGAACGTCGATATCGTCTTCGGCGCCGACCAGGCCGGATCGCTGAAAATGATCGACGCCGGAGCCAGCCGCGCCGAGATCCTCGAAAAGACCGGCAATGTACTGGGTTGCGCCGGCGCCAGCCTGACCGTGAACGAGGGCGAAATCTCCGTGCTGATGGGTCTCTCCGGTTCGGGCAAGTCGACATTGCTGCGGGCGGTCAACCGGCTCAACGTGGTGTCGCGCGGCCAGGTGCTGGTCAAGGATGGCGACAAAACCGTCGACGTCGTCACCTGCGACGAGGCGACCCTGCGGCGCCTGCGCCAGAAACAGGTGGCGATGGTGTTCCAGCAGTTCGGCCTTTTGCCCTGGCGCACGGTGGAGGAGAATGTCGGTCTCGGCCTCGAACTCGCCGGCGTACCGGAAGCCGAGCGCAAGGAGCGCGTGCAACGCCAGCTCAAGCTGGTCAATCTCGACCAGTGGTCGAAGAAATACGCGCATGAGCTGTCGGGCGGCATGCAGCAGCGCGTCGGCCTGGCGCGGGCCTTCGCCACCGAGGCGCCGATCCTGCTGATGGACGAGCCGTTCTCGGCGCTCGACCCGCTGATCCGCACCAAGCTGCAGGACGAATTGTTGCAGCTGCAGGCCGAATTGAAGAAGACCATCATCTTCGTCAGCCACGACCTCGAGGAGGCGCTGAAGATCGGTTCCCACATCACCATCATGGAGGGTGGGCGCATCGTGCAAACCGGCGCGCCGGAGGACATCGTGCTGCGGCCTGCCAACGACTATGTCCGCGACTTCATCGCCAATGTGAACCCGCTGTCGGTGCTGACCGCCTGGAACGTGATGCGCGACCGTCGCGATCTGGAGCACGGCAAGGATGGCTGGGTGTGGCTCGACCGCCGCAAGACGACGCGCTTCAAGATCGATGATCACGGGCTGGTGGCGGCGGCCGAACGCGATGGCAAACCGGCGGTCTGGGTGTCGTGCGCCGATGTCGAAGGCCAATCCGAAGAAGCCGCGCAAGTGTTCTGGGCCAATCCGGGCACCTCGCTGAAAACCGTGATGCTGGCCATGCACCGTTCACAGACCGCTCCCGTGGCGCTGTTCGACGACCAGTCGCGCTTCGTCGGCGCCATCGGTATCCGCGATGTGCTGAGCGCGGTGCTGCGGCGGTAACCTTCGCCGTCAATTCAGCCCATAGGGCGGTTTATTGTTTTCGAGGGAACAGCCGGGTCGCATAATTGAGGTTGAGGAATGCGAAACGCGACGGTGGCTGCACTCATATACGAGTTTCTATTCGACGTTTACCGGCTAATCGACGCCGAGCGAGAGCACAACGAGTGGCTGCCAGACGAACATAGTGTGGTGCGCGAAGCCTTCTTTCACAGTTACATCAGCTGCTGGGAGTGGAGTACCTCGGTGCTGGAGGAGGTCGGCGCCACCAAGACCCTCCAGCTGCCGCACATTAGGCAAGACCCGAACAGGCGCAGTCCGTACAGCTACCCTTTAATGACCTTGGACGACTGTCGCGTTGCAGACTTTTCAGAGTTCGAGACATTCGACAATTATTGCTATGCAATGTTCACCTTTTACCAATTGATCGGTCAAACTTCGCGTGAGAACGAGGTCAATCTGGCCGTTCGGTCTCCCCGGTTCTTGGAGGCAGTCGCATCCAAGGACGATGTCTTCATGATCGAGGACATTCATTGCGTTAAATTTAGACGAGATCGCTTCGAGGAAAAGGTGATGACGCGTTGGCGCGAGATGCAACTTCGCATATTTCGACGCAAGGACGGCGTACTGAAATAGGCAACCAGCCCATCCACCGCTCGTTGACCTATGCTGGTTGAAGTTGAGAGCAGACCGACGAAGAACCGGCTAACGAAACTGCCCTGTCATATTGTGGCAGCCTTATGCCGCCAGCGGCAGGCGCAGCTGCGTTAGCAGGCCACCGCCCGGGTTGTTGGACAGGCTGATCTCGCCGCCGGCGGCGCGCGCGATGTTGCGGGCGATGGTCAGGCCGAGGCCCAGACCGCCGGTCTGGCGGTTGCGCGATTGTTCGAGGCGCACGAACGAGCCGAACACGGCGTCGATCTGTGCCTGCGGTATCCCGGGCCCTTCATCGCGGATGGTGAGCAGGATCATGTCTTCCGACCGGCGCAGCGTAAGATGCGCCTTCTTGCCGTAGGTGACCGCGTTCTGCACCAGATTGGTGACACAGCGCTTGAGCGCGACCGGCCGCGCCATGCAGATCAGCCCGCGCGAACGGGTCTCGTCGTCGAACGATACGTCGTCATAGCCGTCGGCGATCGATTCCACGAGCGACCAGAAATCGATGCGTTCGTTCTTTTCCTCGGTCACTTCGAAGGTGGCGAAGTCGATCACCGAGCTGGCGATGCCCTCGACATCGGCGAGGTCGTGCGCCAATGCCTCGCGGACCGCCGATTTGCGCAACAGCTCCAGGCGCAGGCGCATCCTGGTCATCGGCGTGCGCAGATCATGCGCCAATGCCGCCGCCAGATGTTCGCGGTCCTCAACATATTCGCGCAACCTTGCCTGCATGGCGTTAATCGCCTTGGCGGCGGCACGGACCTCGCGGCTGCCGCTCTCGGCGATCGGCGGGCTCTTTAGATCCTTGCCGATCCGGTTCACGGCGGTTTCCATCATCCGGTAGGGCGCCGTCAGCCGGCGCAGCGACCAGATCGACATGATCACCACCAGCCCTGCGATCAGCGAATAGAGCGGCAGGCTGTCGAAGCTCAGGATCGGGCCGACCGGCGTGATCGGCTCGGTGAAGTTCAGCCATTGGCCGTCGGCGAAGCGCAGCGAGGCCGTCAGCTTGTCGCTCTGGGCGAAGTCGGCGGCCAATACCAGAAGGTCGCGTTCGACCTGGCCGATGTCGGGTCCCGGCGCCGTGCCGTCCGCGTCATCGGCCTCGCGCGTCGCCGGATCGCGGCCTACGCGTGCATCGGTGATGCCGAATTTCGACAGCCTGCCGACGAGGATATCTTCGAGTTCGGCCAGTTCGTCGTCACCGGCGATCGACGAAGTGACCGCCGGCGTGTCCGAAACGGTGAGCGCGTAGGTGGAATTGAACAGGCCGGTCGCCATCGCCTTGCGCTCGTCCGGACTGGCGTCATGCATGAGCTGCACCAGCGAGAAGGCACGGTCGTTGAGCCGGTAGAGGTCGACGACGTCGTTGGCCGCCGCGCGGTCGCGCGATACGATGTAAAGGGTCGCGACCTGGCTGATCAGCAGGCCGGCAATGACGATCAGCAGCACCCAGACAGGCAAGGTCTGCGGCAGGAAACGCCTCATTCGGAGGTCGTCTCGGGCAGGAACTGGTAGCCGCCGCTGCGTACGGTCAGGATCAGCTTGGGCGTCTTCGGGTCGTCCTCCATCTTGCGTCGCAACCGGCTGACCAGGATGTCGATGCTGCGGTCGAAGGAATAGTCGCTGTCGCCGCCGGACAGTTCGATTAGCTGGTCGCGGGTCAGCACGCGCTGCGCGCTCTTGACGAAGGTCTGCAGCAGGTTGAATTCGGCCATGGTCAGTTCGACCCTGACATCGTCGGGTGCGATCAGCCGGCGCCGAGCACAATCCATCGTCCAGCCGGCGAAGCGGTAGATCTGCTTGGTGGTGGCGCGCTTGGGCTCGGCGGTGCCATTGCGCCTGAGCACGGCGCGGATGCGCGCCAAAAGCTCGCGCGGGTCGAAGGGTTTGGGCACATAGTCATCGGCGCCCATTTCCAGGCCGACGACGCGGTCGGTCGTCTCGGTGACGGCGGTCAGCATGATGATCGGCGTCGAATACTGGGCGCGCAGGTCGCGGCACAGCTCCAGCCCGCTCTTGCCGGGCAGCATCACGTCAAGGACGATGAGGTCCACCTGGACGCGCCGCAGGATGGTCTCCATCTCAATGCCGTCGGCGGCAACCGAGGTGTGCAGGCCCCGCTTCTGGAAGAATTCCTGCAGCAGGTCGCGGATGCCCTTGTCGTCGTCGACGATCAGTATGTGTGCGTCGGATTTCACAGCAGCCCTGTCATTGTTGCCAAGCCCTTCTGTCTTTGATTGCCAAGCCCTTCTGTCACAACCCACACGATAGAATTCAGGCCATATGTTGGCCAGTGGCTATGATGGGTTCACACCGGCTTTCTCAGACACAATCCAGAAACAAAATTCTACAGTTCAGAAAAACTCCTGAAAAATTTCAAGGGCATAACTGGTCTCGTGGCGGTCAGGTCATCGGCTGCGACGCTAGTCTCCGGGTTTACGGATAAACCGATGCCAAGGTTGTCGATCAGTTTGTTGGGTGCGTTGCTGGGCTTCTGCCTGGTCACTGCCGCTGTCGGACAATCGGACGCAAAGGTGACGCTCACAACCCGGAGCGAACGGTGCGCCAATCTCAGCCACCAATTTGATGAAGCCCTCGAAACCCACGCCACGGCAACGCAGGTCACCGCGGCAAAGGCACTTCAGAGAAAGGGCAACCGGTACTGCGCCGCCAAGAAACAGGCGCAGGGCATCCGGATGCTCGCCAATGCTTTGAAGCTGCTTGGAGTGACGCCGAACGACCCGGTTCAGTAACACTCAGAAACTTGACCCGCATAAAAAGGAAACGAAGCCATGAAAAAGTCCATCCTCTCCGCCACCGGTCTCGCCGTCGCTCTGGCTTTCGCGATGCCGGCTCTCGGCAACGCCGCCGCCACCACGACCGCTGCTCCGGCTGCTTCGACGACCACAGCTCCGGCGACTGCCGCTCCGGCCAAGGCTGCTCCGAAGAAGGTCGTCAAGAAGACCGTCAAGAAGCACAAGAAGGCTGCCGAGAAGGCCGTCAAGAAGGACGCCCCGAAGACGTAATCAGGTCCGGCATAAAATGCCGGCTGTTGGCCAAGGACGCTCCAGCTGGTTTCGGCTGGAGCGGCCTTCTTCCTGTCCGAGCCACTGAAGCCCTGACGAAGTCTGGCACCGGCAGCTTCCGCCTCGACTGACACTTAACCCGTTTGCAACGCCGGCCGTGTAGGACAATCCGCATGAAGAAGCGGCTTTCGTCCATTTTGCGCTCGATGGTGATCGGCGGCCTGGTTGCCACCGGCGTCGCCAGGGTGCTGATCCTGTTCACCGCCAGCCCGGTGCCCGATCCGGCCACCGGACGCACCGAGCCTTCGCTGTTCGCGCCGGCGATTTCCACCAACTGGGACTACATCACGCCGGCACAGACCTGGCTGCTGATCGTGCTGACAGGCGCGACGGTGATCTGCGTCGCCGCGTGGCCGATCACGGTCTGGCTGGAACGCCGGGCGGATGCGGGTGGAAACCGCTTTCACCCCGATATCCGGCCCGCCACGACCGCGCGGCAGATTCCCAGCCGTCGCATGTTCGGCCGCCAGGGCCGTTGAACGGCAACCGACACTTTCCCACATGATTGTGAATGGCCGCGTCGGCGGACACTGGTTTTCGCGCGTCGACCAAAATGGACGACCGCTTTCGCTGGTGCCAGAATGGCGGCAGGGTTGCTACGCCAGAGCAATTCACCGTTTCGTGGAAACGGCGAACCGTTCTGATCCTTTGTCTTGACGCAATTCCGGGCGGAAAACCGTTTTACACTTTTCCTGGAATTGCTCTAACTGTCGGTTCCAATGCCTGAAATCACCACAAAACCGCGCGTCCAGGTCAAGCCGCAGGTCGAACGGCCAAAGCTCTACAAGGTCATCCTCATCAATGACGATTTCACGCCGCGCGAATTCGTCGTGACGGTGCTGAAGGGTGAGTTCAAACTCAGCGAAGACCAGGCGCATCGGGTGATGATCACCGCGCATCGTCGCGGCGTCTGCGTCGTCGCCGTGTTCACCAGGGATGTCGCCGAGACCAAGGCGACGCGCGCCACCGATGCCGGCAAGGCCAAGGGCTATCCGCTGATGTTCACGACGGAGCCGGAGGAGTAGCTCTACCGTCCTTCGCGGTACCACATCGAACCCATTGCCAGAAGCAGCAGGCCGAGGCCGAGGAAGCCGCCGAACAGCGGCACGCGCGAGACGGCCTTGAGCACGCTGTCGTCCGTGGTGCGCAGTCCGATCCAGTCGTTGCCGGACGCGGCACCAGCCGAGCGCACAGGCACGATGGAGGGTAGCGTCACGTCGCTGCCAAGGGCTGTGGACGACGCCAGCCGGCGCACGCTGCCGCCGGTGGCTTCAGCCGGCGCCTTCAGCCGGCTTTCGGTGGAAATGACGTCGGCGAATTCCGGGGAGTTGACCGGCCCGACATGGGCGAGCGCGGTGAGGTCGCCATTGGCGACCTGATAGAGGCCGATCTCGCTGGTCTCGACGCTGCCGAGGAAGACGCCGGGCTCGGATTTCTCGAGCTTGACGGTCAAGGTCTTGCCGGATGGGGTGATGATCTGCGCGGGGCCGGGATCGTCGGCCATCGTCTGGCGGCGGATTTCCAGCACCATGCCGCGGCCGTCGGCGGTCAGCCGCTCTTCCTCGAGCTCAGGCTCCTTCATCAGCCAGTGGGCGATGCGCCGGTAGAGCTGGACATGCGGGCCGCCGCCCTCGAAGCCGCGCGCCCACAGCCAGCCCTGATCGGACAGCAGCATGCCGACGCGGCCTTCGCCCTTACGGTCGAGCAACAGCAGCGGCCGGTTGTCGGCGCCCTTCATCACCACTGCGCCTTCGGGATTCTGCACGCCGATGGTGCGGAACCAGCGGCTCCAGTGCGGCGGCTCGGTGGCAGAGCCATCCAGCCCACGCGTCACCGGGTGGCGCTGGCCGAGTTCGGTGAGGCGCGGATAGAAGGCCTTGTCGACCACCTCGCCGGTCGGCATCGCCGGCAGGGCGGACATCAGCGGCGTACGCGCGATCGAGCTTTCGCCGGCATATTCGGGGCCGGCCGCGATCAGCAGCGCGCCGCCCTTTTCGACATATTCGGAGATGTAGTCGTAATAGAGGATCGGCAGCACGTCGCGGTGCTGGTAGCGGTCGAAAATGATGAGGTCGAAATCCTTGATCTTCTCGACGAACAGTTCGCGGGTCGGGAAGGCGATCAGCGACAATTCGTTGATCGGCGTGCCGTCCTGCTTTTCCGGCGGCCGCAGGATGGTGAAATGGACGAGATCGACCGAGGCGTCGGATTTCAGCAGGTTGCGCCAGGTGCGTTCGCCGGCATGCGGCTCGCCGGAGACGAGCAGCACGCGCAAGTTCTCGCGAATGCCGTCGATGAGCGCGATGGCGCGGTTGTTGGTGTCGGTCAGTTCGCCCGGCTCGCGATCGATGGCGAGTTCGACGATGTTGCGGCCGGCGCCCGGAATGGTGACCTGCAACGGCATCGCCTGGCCGACAGTGGCGTGCTCGACCGCGACCTGTTCGCCATTGACCGAAACGCGCACATCGACCGGGCCGGTCTCGTTTTCGGTCGAGATGACGCGGTAGGTCATGTCGAGCGGCTTGCCGACAAGGCCGAAGCGCGGGGCGTTCTCGAAACGTATGCGGCGATCCTTCTCGTGATCGTTGCCGGTTATCAGCGCATGCAGCGGAGCGTTGAAATCGGGCGCTCCCGGGGGGGCGTCATGGACCTCGCCATCTGTGATCATGATGGCGCCGCCGATGCGTGACGGCGGCACGTCGCGGAAGGCGCCTTCAAGCGCGCCGAACAGCCGTGTCTCGGTGCGTTCCTCGGCGGCCTCGGATTTGCCGGCCTCGACGACGCGCACGTCGAACTGCTTGAATCGGCCAAGCCGCTGCTGCAGCCCGGCCAACGCCTCGTCGGTCTGCTTGGTGCGGTCGCCGATATCCTGGCTCTGGCTGCGGTCGACGACGAGGGCGACAACACTTTTCAGCGGCTCGCGCTCCTCGTTGAGGAACACCGGGTTGAACAAAGCGGCGGCGAGCGCCAGAAGGGCGATGAAGCGGAAGACCGAACCGCGCTGGCGAAACCACAGGCCGACCAGCGCAAGCAGCGCCAGCGGCACCAGCGCCAAGGTCAGCAGTGGCCAGGAGATCAGCGGTTCGAAGGAGATCGACCAATTCATTCCTTACCCTCCTCTTTTTGGGGAGGGTTTATCCGCGACCGGAGGGCACCAAACAAACTCATTCTACTGCCCCAGCCGTTCGAGCAGTATGGGCACGTGCACCTGGTCGGATTTGTAGTTGCCGGTCAGCATGTACATCATGATGTTGACGCCGGCGCGCAGCGCGTAGATGCGCTGCATCGGGTCTGCCGGCACAGTCGGCAGCAGCGCATCGCCGTTCTCGTCGACCGCCCAGGCGCCAGCGAAATCATTGGCGGTGATCATGATCGGCGAGACGCCATCGCCGGTACGCACCGGCCGGTTCTCGGCGTTGCTGGCGTCGAGCGAGGCCTCGACCCAGAGCGGGCTGCCGGCGAAGCGGCCGGGGAATTCGGGTAGGATGAAGAAGGATTTGGTCAGCACGTGGTCGGACGGTACCGGTTCCAGCGGCGGCACGTTGAGGTTGCCGAGGATGTCGCGCAGCCGCTCCGTCGCCGGGCTGGTCGAATCGGCGCCGATGCCGTTGGCGAATTGGTCGCGGGTGTCGAACAGCACCGTGCCGCCTTGCTGCATATAGGCGTCGACGCGGGCGATCGCTGCCTGGCTGGGCATCGGTGCGGCCGGATCGATCGGCCAGTAGATCAGCGGATAGAACGACAACTCGTCCCTCGAAATGTCGACGCCAGCCGGCTCGCCCGGTTCCAGCGCCGTCTTCTCGACCAGAAAGCGCGTCAGGCCCTCGAGCCCGGCGCGGCTGATCGAATCGTCGCCCGGCACGCCGGTCAGCACATAGGCGATGCGGGTCTTCGAAATCGCCTCGATGGCAATTTCGTCACCCGGCTTGGCGTCGTCGGCGCGGGCAAGGTCGGCATGACCGAACAAGCTACCCAGCGCAATCAGGATGGCGGCGGTGGTTGCCACCGCACCGGCGTGGCGCGGCCGGCGTGAAAACAGGCCGCCCATCCAGAATACCGCCAGCGTGTCGAGCAGCATCAGCACCAGGGCGGCCGCCACCAGCGCGCCCTTCAAATTGCGCGATTCGTCAAAGGCATACTGGATCGAGGTGATGGGAACAGTGATTTGCGGGCGCGCCAGCGGGGCCAGCGTGCTGTCGGCTTCAAGCAAATTATGGGCAAATACACCCGTCTCGGAACCATAGAGACCGGGCGGGTTTTCAAAAGTCACCGGCAGCGCGCCGGCGCCCGGCACCAGCGGCCGTGCATCCGGCGTCGGCGGCACCAGCGAGCCGTCGGCTGCAATCATGCGATAGGGCGCCAGCGATGCCGCGGCGGCTTCGGCATTGGCGATGGCCGCGCCCTGGTTGCGCGACAGCTGCACGATGCGGCGCAGCATCTCGACGAAGCTGCCAGAGATCGGCAGGTTCGACCAGGTTGCCTCAGGGGTGACGTGGAACAGCACCAGCGTGCCCTTGCCTTTCTTCAGTCCGGTGACCAGCGGCGTGCCGTCGGCAAGGGCCGCCCAGGTGCGCTCGACGATATCGGGTGTCGGCTCGGCCAGCACCTGCCTGCTGACGGTGACCTCGGTCGGCGGCGCCAGATCGGCGAACGGGCCGGCCTTAGGGAATTCGGTGACAGGCTGCGGCGACGTCCATGACAGCGCGCCGCCGAGCGAACGCTCGCCGGTGCGCAGGCGGACCGGCAGCAAATCGTCGTCATCGCCCGCCGTGGCCAGCCGCGAACCGGCGAAACGCACCAGCGTGCCGCCATTGTCGACCCAATCGACAAGTCTCTGCCGGACCTGTCCGGGAATGGTGCCGATATCGGCCATGACGATCATCGCGGGCTTCTGGTCGAGGATCTGCGGGATGGCGTCGGCAAGATCGGCGCTGGAGGGTTCGACCAGATCGGCGAAGGGCTGCAGCGCCCGCCTGATGTAGTAGAGCGGCGACAAAAGCGGCTGTGCCTGGTCGGCCTCGGCCTGCGACAATAGACCGACGCGCCGCCGCTTGGAGCTTTCGTCGAGGACGCGGACCGCACCAGCCTGCCGCTCGCCGTCGAGCGCGATGGAAGCGAAGTCGTTGCGCAGCTCGAACGGCACCGCCATGGTGCCGGTGGCGGTGGTTTCGCCAGGCGAAAAGGTCAGCGTCGCATCGGCGATGCGGCGGCCCTTGTCATCGAAGGCGCCGGCGGTGACCTGAGCAGGGGCAGGGTCGCCCGGCGCGCGGATGGCGGTCAGTGCAAAGCCGTCGACCTGGTTGTCGGCGGCGGTCAGGCCGGTCAGCGACAGCCTGTCTGCGGTTGCCCAGACGACACGCGCGGCATTTTTCGACAAAAGCGTGTTGAAGGCGGCCTCATCGCCTTTTGCCGCCAGGCCGTCGGCAAGCACGGCGACACTGGCCCCGGGCAAGGTCTCCAGCACGCCGGCGACGCGGGCATAGATGGCGGGTCGGTCGGTCGGGATCGGCCGCGGCTTGGCGGCGCGCAGCCGGTCAAGCGCGGTGGCGGCATCGAACGGGCCGACCTCGGCATTGGCCTTTTCGGCGGTGAAGGCGATGACGACCGGCACGCCGTTGGCGCCGGCATCGTTGATCAGCCGCTCGGCGGTGGCGACGCGTTTGCCCCAGTCGGCGGCACTTGCCCAGTCATTGTCGATGACCAGGGCAAGGGCGGCTCCCTCGGCCGGCAGCTTTTCGCGCGGGTTGAAGACCGGGTCGGCCAATGCCGCGACGATGAGGGCCGCCATCAAGAGCCTGAGCAGCGTCAGCCACCACGGACTCTGCTGCGGCGTCTCCTCGCGCTTCAGCACGCGGGCCAGGATCTTCAGCGGCGGGAAGATTTCGGTCTGCGGCTTGGGCGGCGTCAGCCTGAGCAGCCACCAGATCACCGGCAGTGCCAGCAGGCCCCACAGCACCATGGGGGCGCCAAAGGAAAGCGGCAGCCAACTCATACGACAGCCTTTCCTGGTCGATCGCCACCGGCGATCGTGCCGGCACGACTGCCAAAGTCGGTCGGCCCTGGCTGATCGCCGCTGGCGATCATGCCTGCATGACCGCCGGCGGTCGGCCTGGCCGAGGGGCCGTCAGCAGTCATCGCCATGTGCAGCCGCACCAGTGCGTCGGAAGCGAGCCGATCGGTGTGGTTGACGGTAAAGCTCCAGCCAAGCCGTTTGCACCAGACCGTCAGTTGATGGCGGCGGGCGGCGTAGAGCAGGCGATACTCATCACCCAGCATTTCGGCGCGGCCGGCGGTCAGCTTGTCGCCGGTCTCGGGATCGGTGAACTCGGTTCGGCCAGCATAGGGGAAGGTCTCCTCGGCCGGGTCCGCGACCTCGATCAGGTGCGCGCGCACGCCGTGGCGGGCCAGCACGTCGAGCCAGGCCATCGTCTCTTCGACCGGATCGAGGAAGTCGCTGACGATGACGATGTCGCAGAAGCGCCTGATGTCGAACAGGTCGGGTTTTGCCGGCAAATCGCCGGCATGCATCAACTGGGCGGCGATGCGTTCGGCGCCGTTGCGGGCGGTGAACGGGTCGGTGAGGCCCGGCCAGGCGATGCGCTCGCCGCTGCGCGACAACAGTTCGGCCATGGCCAGCGCCAGCACCAGTGCGCGCGATTGCTTGGAAACGCTGGCGCCGGTCGATTTGTAGAGCATCGACGGCGAGGGGTCGGCCCACAGCCAGACCGTATGGGCGGCTTCCCATTCGCGGTCGCGCACATAGGTGTGGTCGTCGCGGGCCGAGCGGCGCCAGTCGATGCGCGAGGAATCTCCCTCGACATAGGGCCGGAACTGCCAGAAATTTTCACCGATGCCGCGCTTGCGGCGGCCATGCCAGCCGGCGATCACGGTGTTGACGATGCGGCGCGCCTCGACCAGCAGGTCTGGCACAAGCGAGGCTCGCAACCGGCCACGGGCGAGCGCGTCGCGCGTCGCTGCCGGAGCCTGGACCTCGCCGATGCGCGGCATCAAATTCCTTTCACGAGTTTCGCCACCACGTCACGCACGCCGGTGCCTTCGGCGCGGGCGGCGAAGGTCAGCGCCATACGATGCTGCAGCACCGGCTCGGCCAGCGCACGGACGTCGTCAACCGAGGGCGCCAGCCGTCCGTCGTAAAGCGCGCGCGCCCTTGTGCACAGCATCAGCGCCTGGCTGGCGCGCGGGCCGGGACCCCAGGCGACGTTCTTGTCGGTCTCGGCATTGCCTTGGCCGGGACGCGCCGAGCGCACCAGCGTCAGGATCGCCTCGACGACGCTTTCAGGCACCGGCATGCGGCGGATCAGCGTCTGGATCTCCTTCAGCCGCACCGGCTGCAGCACGTTTTGCGCTTTCGCGTCCTCGATGCCGGTGGTTTCCAGAAGGATGCGGCGCTCTGCCTCGATTTCGGGATAGAGGATATCCACCTGCATCAGGAAGCGGTCAAGCTGGGCCTCGGGCAACGGATAGGTGCCTTCCTGCTCCAGCGGGTTTTGGGTTGCCAGCACGTGGAAGGGCGCCGGCAGGTCATGGCGGGCGCCGGCAATGGTGACGTGGTATTCCTGCATGGCCTGCAGCAGCGCCGACTGGGTACGCGGCGACGCGCGGTTGATCTCGTCGGCCATCAGCAACTGGGCGAAGATCGGCCCGGAGATGAAGCGGAAGGAGCGTTTGCCGGTTTCGTCCTGCTCCATCACTTCGGAGCCGAGGATATCGGACGGCATCAGGTCCGGCGTGAACTGGATGCGACGCGAATCGAGGCCGAGCACGATGCCAAGTGTTTCGACCAGCTTGGTCTTGGCGAGGCCCGGCACGCCGACCAAAAGCGCATGGCCACCGGCCAGCAGCGCCACCAGAGTACGCTCGACGACGCTTTCCTGTCCGAAGATGACCCGGCCGACCCCGTCGCGGATCCGGGAGATGTCGGCAAGCGCCTTTTCGGCCTCGGCGATCATGTCCTTTTCGCTGATAGGGCTTTCCTTGACCATCACGCTCATGCCGCATCGATCCTTGTGGTTGGAATACCATGGCTGGAACAACGGCTGCACCATACCATAAGTTGCCGCGATTCGGCCTCGCGTGGCGCCTATGTCGAAACTTAAATCACAGACTTAGGCTGACAAGCGCAACAACAGTGACTATTTCGTGACCATGACGGGACCCTTGGGACATCGCGAAGAAAGCCTGACGGATGCCACCGAGGCGCGTGGCCTCGAGGCGCTCATCTCGCGCGCCGCCCGTGCCGGCAAGGGCGCGGCACCCGTCGAACGCTGGAATCCCGACTTCTGCGGCGATCTGGACATGGAGATCAAGTCCGACGGCACCTGGTTCTATCTGGGCACGCCGATCGGGCGCATGCCGCTGGTGCAGCTTTTCTCCTCGGTGCTGCGCAAGGACGCCGATGGCAGGACCTATCTGGTGACACCGGTGGAAAAGGTTGGCATCCGCGTTGCCGATGCGCCGTTCATCGCAGTCGAAATGGACGTTTCGGGTAGCGGCGAAGCGCAGACCATCACCTTCCGCACCAATGTCGGCGATGTCGTCGAGGCCGGGCCGGAACGGCCGCTGCGCTTTGTCGACGAGAACGAGACCGGCGGATTGAAGCCCTATGTGCTGGTGCGTGGCCGTCTGGAGGCGCTGGTGGCGCGGCCGGTTATGTATGAACTGGTCGGGCATGGCGAGGAGGTCGAGATCGGCGGCAAGACGATGTTCGCGGTGCGCTCAAAGGGCGCCGTGTTCCCTATCATGCCGGCGGACCAGTTGAAGCGGCTGAGTGCGTGATGGACCAGGTGACGCCGGCGCCGTTTTCATCCGCGGATTTTCGCGCGCGTTTTGCCGTGCAGCCCGATGCGCATGCCGGCGACGATTATGGCGATCATCGCTTCAACCCCGGCCATCCGCGCCTCAACCAGGACAAGGCGCTGCGCAATGCCGCGGTGCTGATCCCGGTGGTCGATCATGAGGGCGATGCGACGGTTCTCCTGACCAAACGGGCCGAAAAGCTGCGCAGCCATTCGGGGCAGGTGGCATTTCCCGGCGGCACCATCGATCCGACCGATCCGAGCCCTGAGGCGGCGGCGCTGCGCGAGACTTTCGAGGAGATCGGGCTTGGCCGAGACCGCATCGAGATCATTGGCCGCATGCCCGACTATGTGGCCGGCAGCGGCTACCGCATCGCGCCGGTGCTGGGCATCGTGCGGCCCGGTTTCCAACTGACGCTCAACGCCGACGAGGTCGACGCCGCTTTCGAAGTGCCGCTGCGCTTCCTGATGGACCCGGCCAACCACAAGCGCGACAGCCGTATGTGGAACGATCTCGAATGGTTCTTCTACGACATGCCTTACGGCGACCGGCGCATCTGGGGCGTCACCGCCGGCATCATCCGTACCCTCTATGAAAGGCTCTATGCGTGAGTGTCTCGATCGCGGACAGGGCCGACTGGCTCGGCGACAAGCATCTGCAGCGCCTGCTGTTCGCACTGGCCGAAGGCGGTGAAGAGGCGCGAGTCGCCGGCGGCGCGGTGCGCAACACGCTGATGGGCCAGCCCGTCGCCGACATCGACATCGCCACCACCTGCCTGCCGCAGCAAACCCTCCGCCGCGCCGAAGCGGAAGGGTTCAAGGCGGTGCCAACCGGCATCGAACATGGGACAATCACCGTGGTTGCCGGCGGAAAACCTTATGAAATCACCACCTTGCGCGCCGATATCGAGACCGACGGGCGACGCGCGAAAGTGTCGTTCGGGCGCGACTGGAAGCTTGACGCCGAGCGGCGCGACTTCACCATCAATGCGCTCTATGCCGAGGCCGACGGCAGGGTTGTCGACCTGGTCGGCGGCATTGCCGACATCGAGGCACGCCGGCTGCGCTTCATCGGCGACCCGGAAGCGCGTATCCGCGAGGATTATCTGCGCATCCTGCGCTTCTTCCGCTTCTTCGCCTGGTACGGCGATGGACGGCCGGACGCCGAAGGGCTGAAAGCCTGCGCCCGGCTTAAGGAAGGGCTGGCCCAGCTTTCGGCCGAGCGCATCTGGTCGGAACTGAAGAAGCTCTTGTCGGCGCCCGATCCGTCACGGGCGCTGCTCTGGATGCGGCAGGCAGGCGTCTTGACCGCAGCGCTGCCGGAAAGCGAGAAATGGGGCATCGATGCCATCCATGGGTTGGCCAAGGCCGGGAAGGATCTGGGCTGGGCACCCGACCCGCTGCTCAGACTGGAAGCGATCGTGCCGCCCGATGCCGCTCGCATGAAGACGCTCGCCGAGCGGCTCAAATTCTCGACAGCCGAAGCGGATCGCCTGCGCCACTGGGCGCTTGCCACCGCCGTCGAACCGAAGACGACCGAGGGCGAACTGGCGAAAAGGCTCTATCGCGGCGACCGGAACGGGTTTGTCGACCGGCTGCGGCTGTCGCTTGCGGCAGCCAGGGTGCGCGCCGTCGAGGACAATGAGGCGCTGCTCGAAGCCGGTGGCTTTTCGCGCCTGCTTGCCTTCGCCGTCAAATGGGAAAAGCCGTTGTTTCCGCTGAAAGGTGCCGATCTCACGGCGCTCGGCGCAACTCCAGGACCGAAACTCGGCGAAATCCTCAGGAATCTCGAGGCGGAATGGGTCGAAGCCGGGTTTACCCCTGATCGCGACGCGCTCCTCAAGCGCGCCGCCGAAGCTTTGAACGCCGGGTAGATCAGGCCGCGTCGCGGGTCTTTTCGATGCGCGAGCGGATCGCCTCGATCATCGTCTCGCGGATGACCGTCTCACCATGCGTCTCGCGCATGTGCTCGACGGCACGGCGCATGACCTCGGCCTCCTCGTCGGCACGCGTGTGCCAGTCACAGCCGGGCACGAGCGACCCGCAGTGAAATTCCTTCATGAGATTTCTCCTTTTCCTCCGTGAAGCCTGGTCGAGGCTCCGGTACTTTTTTTGGCTCATGGTCCAGTTCCAGGGTTTAATCCGCGGACCGCGAGCGGGTGAGAAGCATAACACAGATGGGGCGGCATTGGTTGCGGTCAACGGCAAACAGGCGGAGCAGCGCTGCTCCGCCCTCTTAACACTATCCCGAAACAGGACCGGACATCGTCTCATCCTGCTCTGGCGGGCAAGCCATCATTTTGCGGCCTTGACGGCCTCGGCGACCTTGTTCTTGCCCTTCATATCCCATGAGACACGGACTTTTTCACCGACCTGCAGGCCAGGATCCTTGAAGGTCTTGGGAAGCGTAAAAGACGATCCATCGTCGAGGACCAGACTCATGGCCGTTGCGTCAAAGGTCTTGATCGTTCCGGTGGTGTGCTTGACGGCGGCGAATGCCACCGAACCGGAAGCGAGAAGGGCAGCGGCGGCCGCCGAAACAATGATCTTGCGCATTGCGAAGTACTCCTGGAAGTAGGGCATCCCTCTCAATGAGGTGCCCCGCGTCGTCTGGGCCGTCGGTCGCGTCGGGTCGCGGCTCGCTTTGTCTGACGCAATTCCGGTCGGAAAGCCGTTTCGCACTTTCCTGGAATAGCGCGCAGGCGAACCGCCGGCGCTTCCCGACCCGGCCCCACAAATAGGCCAGTCTTTTCAACGGCCTATTAGACGAAAAAGAAATTTTGCGCCGCACCGTGTGCCACATTCCATGCCCATTTCGAGCGAATGGGACATCAATGCGACTCACGCCGCGCTCACCATTTTGTTACGGCCAGCGAACCTCGGGCGGCAGGCTGGAGAGAATGGACGCGACATTGCCGCCGGTCTTCAGTCCGAAGATGGTGCCGCGATCGTGAAGGAGATTGAATTCGACATAGCGGCCGCGGCGGATGAGCTGTTCGTCACGGTCGCCATCGGTCCAGTTCTCGTTGAAGTTGGCGCGCACGAGGTGACCGTAGACGACGAGAAAGGAGCGGCCGACATCCTGGACGAAGTTGAAATCGGCATTCCAGCCGCCTTTGTCCTCGCCCGAATGCAGCCAGTCGAAAAAGATGCCGCCGGTGCCGCGCGGCTCGTTGCGGTGCGACAGATAGAAGTACTCGTCGCACCAGGCCTTGAATTTCGGGTAATCGGCGACCGCGGCATTCTTCTCGCAAGCGAATTGCATGGCGCGGTGGAAGGCGAGGGTATCAGGGTCGTCCTGGGTGCGGCGGCGATCGAGCACCGGTGTCAGATCGGCGCCGCCGCCGAACCATTGGCGCGATGTTACCACCATGCGTGTGTTCATGTGCACGGCCGGAACGTTGGGATTCCACGGGTGCGCGATCAGCGAAATGCCGGATGCCCAGAAGCGCGGGTCTTCCTCGGCGCCGGGCATCTGCTTCCTGAATTCGGGCGAGAACTCGCCATGGACGGTCGAAGTGTGGACGCCGACCTTTTCGAAGACGCGGCCGTGCATCATCGACATGGTACCGCCGCCGCCACGGCCCTCGTCTCGTTCCCACGGCGTCTTTTCGAAACGGCCCGGCGACCACGAGGCCAGCGGCCCGCCAAGGTCCTGCTCGATCTGCTCGAAATTGGCGCAGATGCGTTCGCGCAGCGCCTCGAACCACAGCCGTGCCTTCATCTTCTTTTGTTCGATGTCGGCGGGTAGGCCTGCCGGTATTTCTGGTCTTTCCAAGTGCCGTCTCCGGTTGGGGCGGCGAGTCCCACAAATGACTCGTCTTTTGCCGGCGCGATCCCTAATCTCTTAAGGGCAAGGGTCAAGTCACTTTGGTTTTGCGCATGATCCTTTCCGAAACTCGATTCCGATTTCGGGTCATGCGCCAGGTGCAAGGAGTTGTTTCGTGCGCACCCCGGCAAGACCGCCGCTGGATGGCCTGAAGAAAAGGCTCGATCAAAGCCGTGCCGAGCGCGTGCGTATGCCGCGTGACGGTTTCCTGCGCGAGACCTTCGTGCTGCCGCGCTCCGATGCGCGGCTCAAGGCCAAGGAATGGTTCGAGCGCTTTCCCAAGCAGGCCTACTGGACCGAGATCGAAAGTTGGTTCGAGCGGCCGGGCGACCTCATCGAGTTCACCATCAGGCGGTTGCCAGCGGCTGACTAGGCTGTCCTCGAGAGAGGCGGAGCAACCAGCCTCCTTGCCCCTGTCCCCTCGCGCGCCAGCCGGTCGCCCTTGTTGCGCAGCGGGCATTTGTCGATGGACATGCAGCCGCAGCCGATGCAGTCGGTCAGCCCGTCGCGCAGTTTCTTCAACTGGGCGATCTTGTGGTCGAGCCCGTCGCGCCAGGCGGTCGACAGCAGGTTCCAGTCGTCGCGCGTCGGCGTGCGGCCCTCGGGCAGTGACGCCAGGGCTTCACCGATCTCGGCCAGCGAGATGCCGACCTCCTGCGCGACCTTGATGATCGCCACGCGCCGCAGCACGTCGCGGCCGTAGCGGCGCTGGTTTCCCGCCGTACGGTGGCTGCGGATCAGGCCGCGGGCCTCATAGAAATGCAATGCCGACACCGCCACACCGCTGCGCATGGCGACCTGGCCGACTGTTAATTCCGTGACAGCAGCCATTTCGCACTTTCCGCTTGACCTCAAGTTAAGTTGAGCTTGTAGCGAAGAAATATCGTTTGGGCAAATGCAGGAGAAGGCGATGTGCGCCTGGGTGAGAATAAGTGGAGAAAGCTCTGTCGTCGTCGACGACAGGGGTGATGTTGTCGATGGGTTGTGGATTCTATCCGAGTTGCCGGATGGCTTCGCCCGCCGCCATGGCGACGGAAAGCGCGACGTTGATGCTGCGCGCCGTACCCTGCATCGGGATGGTCAGCCGCGTATCCGCCGCCTGATGGACAGGATCCGGCACGCCTGCGGATTCCCGGCCGAACAGGAGTATGTCGCCTTCGGCGAAGATGAAGCTGGTGTAGGCCGTCGTGGCTTTGGTCGACAGCAGCACCAGCCGGCGCGAACCAGCCTTGCGCCATTCCTCGAAGGCGTGCCAGTCGACATGCCGGGTCAGGGCAGCCATTTCGAGGTAGTCCATGCCGGCTCGCTTGAGCGCTTTGTCGGAGAGCGGAAATCCGGCCGGTTCGATGATGTCGACGCCAAGTCCGAGGCACGCGGCGAAGCGCAGGATTGTTCCGGTGTTGCCGGCAATGTCAGGCTGGTAGAGCGCGATGCGGAGACGACAGTTCATTTCCGCGTCCTTCTAATAAGTGGCGGATCGGCCACAGCGGCCTGGCGGTTTTGGAAATTGCTGGACCTGCGGGTGGCCATTTTCTGCGAAGTCGGTTATACGGCCAGCATTGTCAACCCGAACCGATGGAGGGGTAATTCATGATGACCATGCACATCCAGCGCCCCTCTCGTGGGCTTACCTGCCTGCCGGCGGTTTCGGTACGACGATTCTCCTGACTCTCTAAGACTTGATCGCACCGATTCCCGCCGAAACGATTTTTCGGCTCTCGAAGGAATCCTGCGATGTTTTTCAAAAAGTCAAAAGGGCTGAACGCCCCATCTGAAGCTGTCCGGACCGACGATCGTCGTCATGTCCAGACCGACGCAATGCGTGCCTCCGGCCGAATGCCGGCGGACGATATTGCTTCGCCTTTTTATCTCGATTTTCACACGGAGGACGGACCGATGTTCGATCCCTACAGAATACCTGGCTCGAGGAGCCTGCATATCCATCGACTGCCGACCTGGGCGCTGCTGATCGGCGACACCTATTCGTCGGCGGTGCACGCCGAGGTTCGCCGCCGGCCGCATCGCGGCATGCTGCCGGATGTCGATTTTTCGCGCGCGGTTCCCGATCTGAGCCGGCCTTCGCTGGTGCGCCGGATCATCCGGCTGATCCGGCCGGGCGCGAAAAACCGGGCTGGCGGCACCGTGTCGTCAGGATCGTCTGGCGCAGCTGTCGGCGAAAAGCCCGCGAGCCCCTATATTGCGCGAAGCAGGGCCGACGGTCCGGGTGATTCCAGACCGTCGGCCCTTGACGCCATGGGTTCCGGGGATTTCGTACGCTCACGTGCCGCGTAAGCGGCAAACACATTTCACAGGCATAACCTATGTTGTTGTTTAGCTGGTTTGAAAAAAGGCTCGATCCGTTCCCCGCAGCGGAACCGGTCGAGCCGCCCAAGACGCTGGTTGCCTTCTGCCTGCATTATACGCGCGGCGCATGGCCCTATATCCTTTTCGACGCGGTGCTGGTGACGGCCATCGCGATCGCGGAAGTATGGATGTTCGGCTTCCTCGGCCGCATCGTCGACTGGCTGTCGGGACAGAATCGCGAAACCTTCCTGCAGACGGAAGCCTGGAAGCTCGCCGGCATGGCCTTCATCGTGCTGTTCGCGCTGCCGAGCACGGTATGGCTGCATTCGTTTCTCAACCAGCAGACGCTGATGGGCAATTATCCCATGCGCATCCGCTGGCAGGTGCACCGCTATCTGCTCAAGCAGTCGATGAGTTTCTACCAGGACGAGTTCGCCGGCCGCATCGCGACAAAGCTGATGCAGACGGCTCTCGCCGTGCGGGAATGCGTCATCAAGGTGATCGACGTCCTGAACTACGTTATCGTCTATTTCCTCGGCATGCTGCTCATCGTCGGCTCGGCCGACTGGCGGCTGGCCGCGCCGCTCGGCGTCTGGCTGGTCGGCTATATCCTTTTGCTGCGCTACTTCATCCCGCGGTTGGGCAAGGTCGGCGAGGAGCAGGCCAATGCGCGCTCGATCATGACCGGCCGGGTCGTCGATAGCTACTCCAACATCCAGACGGTCAAGCTGTTCAGCCATGCACGCCGCGAAGCGTCATTCGCCAAAGACGGCATGTCCGGCTTTCTCGAAACGGTCTACCGGTCGATGCGGCTGGTGACAGTGCTTTTTGGCTCGCTTTACATCCTGAATGCATTGCTCTTGTTCTCCGTCACCGCGATGGCGTTGTGGCTGTGGCTGGGGCAAGCAGTGACGATCGGCGCGGTCGCCGTGGTCATCGGCCTTGTGCTCAGGATGTGGGGCATGTCGCAATGGATCATGTGGGAAATGTCGGGCCTGTTCGAGAACATCGGCACGGTGCAGGACGGCATCGCCTCGATCTCGCTGCCGCGTCTTGTCGAGGACAGGCCGGACGCGAAGGAGATCAGCGTTTCCAGGGGTGAAATCCGCTTCGAGGACATCCGCTTCCACTACGGCAAGCAGAAGGGTGTGATCGAAGGCTTGTCGCTGGCGGTGAAGCCGGGCGAAAAGGTCGGCATCGTAGGCCGTTCCGGCGCCGGCAAGTCGACGCTGGTCAACCTGTTGCTGCGCTTCTATGACCTCGAAGCCGGCCGGATTCTGATCGATGGCCAGGAGATCGCCGGTGTGAAGCAGGATTCGCTGCGTGCGCAGATCGGCATGGTCACGCAGGACACCTCGCTGCTGCATCGTTCGGTGCGCGAGAACATCCTCTATGGCCGGCCCGATGCCTCGGAAGAGCTGCTTGTCGAGGCGGCGGGGCGCGCCGAGGCGCTGGACTTCATATCAGGGCTTTCGGATGCCGGTGGCCGGAAGGGCTTCGATGCCCATGTCGGCGACCGCGGGGTCAAATTGTCCGGTGGCCAGCGTCAACGCATCGCCATTGCTCGCGTTATGTTGAAGGATGCGCCAATACTTATCCTTGACGAAGCGACCTCGGCGCTTGATTCCGAAGCCGAGGCGGCGATTCAGGAGAACCTCTACAAGCTCATGCAAGGCAAGACCGTCATCGCCATCGCGCACCGGCTCTCAACCATCGCGGCGATGGACAGGCTGGTGGTGATGGACAAAGGCCGTGTCATCGAGGAAGGTTCGCACGAGGAACTCGTCGCCCGCGGCGGGCTCTACGCCCAGCTCTGGCAGCGCCAGTCGGGCGGGTTCCTGCTTGAGGGCGGTCCCGCCGACCCCGCCAACGATGCACTTGCAAAGGGCCAAGCAGCCGAATGATGACTGCCGTCTATCGCTGGTTCGAGAACTGGGTCTATCCGTTCAGGGAGCCAGCGAATCTTCGGCCACCGACCAGCGTCGGCGGTTTCCTCTGGCACTATGTCGGCCAGGCGAAGTTCGCCTTCTTCGCCATGCTGGTCATCGGCGGCATCGCGCCGCTGGTCGAGGCCGGCCTGTTCTACTTCGTCGGGCGGCTGGTCGATATTCTCGACCAGCTTCCCGCCGAGCGCAGCTGGCACGCACTGTGGGCCGCCGCCGGTCCTGAACTGGTTTTCATGGTCGTGGTGGTGCTGGTCATCCGCACCGTCGTCGTCGGCCTGTCGGCGCTGGTCGATGAGCAGACCATCACGCCGGGCTTCTACAACCTGGTGCGCTGGCAGGCACACCGGCATGTCTCGCGCCAGTCCTACGCCTTTTTCCAGAACGATTTCGCCGGCCGCATCGCGACAAAGGTCTGGCAGGCGGGGCAAGCCACCGGCGACCTGATGGAAAGCTTCATCGAGGTGGTCTGGTTCATGATCGTCTACACGGTGACGACGCTGGCGCTGGTCGCAGGCCTCGATCTCAGGCTGGCGGTGCTGGTGGTGATCTGGATTTCCGCTTTCGCTTGGCTGGCCAAGCTCTACTTGCCGGCAATCCGCAAGCATGCCGAGGAGACCGCCGAGGCCGGCTCGATGATCACCGGCCGCATCGTCGATTCTTATTCCAACGTGCAGACGCTGAAACTGTTCTCGGCCGACGGCGACGACCGCTACATCAGGAACGGTTTCGACATCTATCTCGACGCATTGCGCCCGTTCACCCGCCGGCTGACAGGCGTGCGCATGGCGCTGACGACGCTATCGGGCATCATGATCACGGCGATCGGCTGCTTTGCCGTTTATCTCTGGGTCGAGGGTTCGATCACCGTCGGCGCGGTTGCCTTCACGCTGTCGCTGGTGCTGCGGCTCAACATGCTGCTCGGCCGGCTGATGATGCAGCTCAACAGCATCTTGCGAAACCTCGGCGTGCTGGAGAACTCCAAGGCGCTGATTTCGCAGCCGCTCGGCCTCACCGATGCGCCCGACGCCAAGGAACTTGTGGTGGCAGGCGGGCGTATCGAGGTGAAGAACGTCGAGTTCCATTACGGCAAAGGGTTCGGCGTGCTGAACGGCATCGACCTTGTCGTCAAGCCGGGCGAGAAGGTCGGGCTGGTCGGACCGTCGGGCGCCGGCAAGACGACGCTCGCGAACCTGATCCTGCGGCTCTACGATCTGGAGGGCGGCTCCATCATGATCGATGGCCAGGACGTCTCCGATGTCACGCAAAATTCGCTGCGCGCCAATATCGGCGTCGTCAGCCAGGACACGGCGCTGTTCCACCGTTCACTGCGCGACAACATCAAGCTCGGCATGCCAGATGCGACCGATGCGGAGGTGATCGCGGCGGCGAAAAAGGCCGAGGCGCACGAGTTCATCCTGACCTTGCGCGACAACAGGGACCGCGCCGGCTACGAAGCCTTTGTCGGCGAGCGCGGCGTCAAACTGTCGGGCGGCCAGCGCCAGCGCGTGGCGATCGCCCGCGTGTTTCTCAAGGATGCGCCGATCCTGATCCTCGACGAAGCGACCTCCGCACTCGATTCCGACATCGAGGCGGCGATCCAGGAGAATCTGACGCGGCTAATGGAAAACAAGACGGTCATCGCCATCGCCCACCGGCTGTCGACGATCGCGGCACTCGACCGACTGGTGGTGCTCGACGGCGGCCGCATCGTCGAGCAAGGCACGCATGACGAGTTGGTAGCACTCGAGGGGCTCTATGCGCGGCTGTGGAAGCGGCAGTCCGGCGGTTTTCTCTATCACGAGGACAGCGTGCTCGAAGAGACACGCCCGGCGGAGTAGCTCCATGGGTGGATCAACAGGCGCCATCTCAGAGGTCGGCTACGTTCTCAAGCGGCTCCGGCCGACCATGCCGGCTTTCGACATGCTGAAGGAAGAGAGCCGGCAGGAAGGCTACTGGATGCTGGTGCGCCTGGCGGATGGCTGGGCAAGTGGCCGCAACAAGTTCCTGAAAAGGGGCGAGGCGCTGTACGGAGCCTGGGATGGAAGGGAACTCGCCGGCGTGTGCGGGTTGAACATCGATCCCTATTTCGAGGCCAGGGACCAGGGCCGGGTCCGGCACCTGTTCGTCAGTGCGCGCCACCGTCGCGCCGGCCTTGGCCGGATGCTGGTTGAAACCGTTATCGACAGGGCACGTCACCATTTCGCCGCGCTGAACACCCGCGCGCCGCAAGAGGCTTTTGGTTTTTACGCACGGCTTGGATTTACGCACGTGGAAGGCGAAGAATTCGTCACTCACCGCATGATTTTCGGGAAAGGAGGCTGAAATGTCCTTGCGTCCGCCATCTCATCTTGCCGGCGGCTCGGCCGCCGAAGCCGCGTTCGACGCGCTCGGCCATGAAATATTGGCGGAAAAGGCGGCAGCACTCGGCCGCGCCGGCCAGCGGGTAGAGGAAACGCTGGCCAGGCTGCGCGACAATGCCGACGAGCAACTGCGCCCCCGGCTGCTCAAGGATGCCGCCGAGGCGGTGCATGGCTATTTCATCCAGCGCGAGCTGTGCGGCTTGCGCAAGCACGATGCCGTCATTCGTGAATACAACATCCCGAAAGCGGTGCTGGCCAGGCTCGGCGCGAAATAGAGATCACTCCAGCCATTCGGTGATGAAGCTGCCGTTCTCGTGGATGTCGGTCGTCTCCAGCGGGCCTGGGCCGAGATTGGTGAATTTGTGCGGCGTGTTGGGCGGCACGATCAGGATCTGGCCGGCGGATGCCTCGATCTCCTGGTCGCCGACAGTGAACAGGCCGGTGCCCTGGCGGATGATGAAGATCTCCGCGTAGGGATGCGTGTGCAGGCGGGGGCCGCCGCCGACGCCAGGCAGATAGTTGAAGATCAGGCAGGAGTTGGAGCCGTAGGCGCCACATTGCAATTCGCCCTTCCAATGGTCGGAGCGAACAGACCAGGTGTCGCGGTCTATGACGTGTGCCATGATGGCAAGGATAGACCCGGCTGGCGCCTTGTGTCGAGCCGAACAGGGGCGTCGGATTTGCGGTTGTTTCCCGGTTGTTTAGCGATGTTTGGCGGCTATCCGGCGTCGCTTTGAGCGGTGGCGGATTTTGTCCCCGCGACAATCTGCCCTTGTGCCTTCACCCGTCTGGACAAAAACGGGCTTCACGCATAAACCGAAGTCCAAATGCCGGAGGAATTCGCAAGCCTGTTCGCCATGCGCTGTCGGGTTGGCGTAATTGAGCGGGGAACAAGGCTCAGCCACCGGCACGGAAGAGGCGAAAGGATCAGGCACCCGTGAGCGCAACCGACACCCAGGATCCCAACCGTCGTGATTTTCTCTACGTCGCCACCGGCATGGCCGCAGTGGTCGGCGCGGGTGCCTTCGCGTGGCCGTTCATCGACCAGATGCGCCCCGATGCCTCGACGCTGGCGCTCGCTTCCGTCGAAGTCGACGTCGCCTCGCTGACGCCGGGCATGTCGCTGATCGTCAAATGGCGCGGCAAGCCGGTCGTGGTCCGCAACCGCACCGAACAGGAAATGAAGGACGGCGAGGCCGTCAAGCTGGCCGATCTCAAGGACCCGATCGCCCGCAACGCCAATCTGCCGGCCGATGCACCGGCGACCGACGCCAACCGCACCACACCCGGCAAGGAAGCCTGGATGGTGATGGTTCAGGTCTGCACCCATCTCGGCTGCATTCCGCTCGGCCAGGAAGGCGATTTCGGCGGCTGGTTCTGCCCATGCCACGGCTCGGTCTACGACACGGCCGGACGCATCCGCCAAGGCCCGGCGCCTGAGAACATGGCGGTTCCGGTATTCAAGTTCATTTCCGATACCAAGATCCTTATCGGTTGAGGCAGGGGACATTTCGATGAGCGAGGGACACTCGACCTATACGCCCAAAACCGGTCTCGGACGCTGGTTCGACGCCCGTATGCCGCTGCCGCGGCTGGTCTATGACAGCTTCGTCGCCTATCCGGTGCCGCGCAACCTCAACTACGCTTGGACGTTTGGCGGCATCCTGTCGATCATGCTGGTGGCGCAGATGCTGACCGGCATCGTGCTGGCCATGCACTACACGGCCGACACCAATCTCGCCTTCGGCTCGGTCGAGAAGATCATGCGCGACGTGAATTCGGGCTGGCTGCTGCGCTACATGCATTCGAACGGCGCCTCGTTCTTCTTCGTCGCCGTCTACATCCACATCTTCCGTGGCCTCTATTACGGCTCCTACAAGGCGCCGCGCGAGCTGCTGTGGATCCTCGGCTGCATCATCTATCTCCTGATGATGGCGACCGGCTTCATGGGCTACGTGCTGCCATGGGGCCAGATGAGCTTCTGGGGTGCCACCGTCATCACGGGTTTCTTCAGCGCCATTCCGCTGGTCGGCGACTGGATCCAGCAGCTGCTGCTCGGCGGCTTTGCCGTCGACAACCCGACGCTGAACCGCTTCTTTGCGCTGCACTATCTGTTGCCGTTCATGATTGCCGGCGTCGTCGTTTTGCACATCTGGGCGCTGCATGTCGTGGGCCAGTCGAACCCGACGGGTATCGAGGTCAAGTCGAAGACCGACACTGTCGCCTTCACCCCCTACGCGACCATCAAGGACGCGTTCGGCATGATCGTGTTTCTGTTCTTCTTCGCCTATTTCGTCTTCTACCTGCCGAACTATCTCGGCCATCCCGACAACTACATCGTCGCCAACCCGCTGAAGACGCCGGCCCACATCGTGCCCGAATGGTACTTCCTGCCGTTCTACGCGATCCTGCGCGCCATCACCTTCAATGTCGGGCCGATCAACTCCAAGCTCGGCGGCGTGCTGTGCATGTTCGGCGCCATCGTCATGTTGTTCCTGGTGCCGTGGCTCGACACTTCGAAGGTACGCTCGGCCGTTTACCGGCCCTGGTACAAGCTGTTCTTCTGGCTGTTCGTGGCCGATGCCATCCTGCTTGGCTGGCTGGGCTCGCAGCCGGCCGAAGGCAGCTATGTGTTCATGGCGCAGATGGCGACATTGTTCTACTTCGCCTTCTTCCTGATCGCGCTGCCGGTGCTCGGCCTGATTGAGACGCCGCGACGGCTGCCGAACTCGATCACCGAGGCGGTCCTCGAGAAGAACAAGGGCGGCAGCGGACATCCGGCGGGCGCTACGGCGGCGCCGGAAACCAAAGGCTGAGCCGGTAGAGAATCTAAGGGGATTTGGCATGAAAAAGATTCTCACCTCGCTGGCGCTGGTCGGCCTCGTGGCCGTCGGCATCGGGTCGGCGGCGGCGGGCACTTGGGCGATCGCCGCCGAAGAGGCGCACAACGCCGCCGCGCCGACGCATTTCCCGATCCACGAGCCGAAGGAAATGGACTGGAGCTTCACCGGCCCGTTTGGCACCTATGACAAGGCGCAGCTGCAGCGCGGCCTCAAGGTCTACAAGGAAGTCTGCGCGGCCTGCCATTCGATGAACATGGTGGCGTTCCGCACGCTGTCGGACCTCGGCTATTCCGATGCGCAGATCAAGACGCTGTCGGCCGAGTACACGATCCATGACGGTCCCAACGATGCCGGCGACATGTTCGACCGTCCCGGCAAGCCGTCCGACCACTTCCCGCCACCGTTCGCAAACGACGAAGCGGCCGCCGCTTCCAATGGTGGTGCTGCTCCGCCCGACATGTCGCTGCTGGCCAAGGCGCGCGGCGTCGAGCGCGGCTTTCCGCAATTCGTCTTCGACATCTTCACCCAGTATGACGCGGGCGGGCCCGACTATATCCACTCGCTGCTGACAGGCTATAACGAGACACCGCCTGCCGGCATGGTCATCCCGGAAGGCACCCACTACAACCCCTATTTCATGTCGGGCGTGTCGCTGAAGATGCCCAACCCGCTGTCCGACGGCCAGGTGACCTATGATGACGGCGCGCCGCAGACAGTCGACCAGTACTCCCGCGACGTTTCCGCCTTCCTGATGTGGGCGGCCGAGCCGCATATGGAAGACCGCAAGAAGACCGGTTTTCGCGTGCTGGTGTTCCTGCTTCTGTTCGGCGCGCTGGTCTATCTCACCAAGCGCAAGGTGTGGGAAGGCGTGGCGCATTGAGCCACACAATCAAGTGATCGCGAAGGGCGCCGAGAGGCGCCCTTTTGCATTTCCGGAGGCTGGTCATGTCACATGGCCGTCACCGCATCCGGCGATCCTGTGCTGCTCTCATCAAAGGATCGCATTCATGAAAAGATACGCATCGCTCGCGGCAGGCCTGTTGCTGCTCATCGTCGGCTCGGCCGCGCAAGCGGAAGACGCCCAGCCCTTCATCACCAACAAGGATGTCGACCTGACGATGATCCTGCCGCCGCCGCCGGCAAACGATTCGGCACAAACCAAGGCCGAACTCGGCGAGGTGCTGACTTTGCAGGTCACGCGCACCCCGGAGATGGTCGCCAGCGCGGTGGCCGATGCCGAGGAGAATGTCTGGCGCTTTGCCGACGTGATGGGGCCGAAATTCAACAAGGAAACGCTGCCGAAATTCAGCGCCTTCTTCGATCGCGTGGTGGCTACCGAAGGCGCTGTCGTCGATCCGGCCAAGGATGTCTGGAAGCGCCCGCGCCCGCATCAGCTCAGCGATCTCGTCAAGCCTGCGGTCAAGCTGTCGAACTCCGGTTCCTGGCCTTCCGGACACGCCACCGTCGGCACGATGATGGGCATCATTCTGTCCGACATGGTTCCGGAAAAGCGCGCCGAGATCATGGCACGCGCGAGCAAATACGCTCACAACCGCGTGGTTGGCGGCATCCATTTTGCGTCCGATGTCGAGATGGGCAGGATTTCCGGCAGCGTCATTGCCGCGGTCCTGCTCAACCGGGACGACTTCAAGGCTGAATATGAAGTGGCCAGGGCCGAGCTTCGTTCCGATCTCGGCATGTAATCCTCGTCAGCCGGATTTAGACGGGAAGGGGCGCTTAAGGCGCTCCTTTCTTGTCTGCGCCATTGCTTAGGCGGAAGTTCGGCAATTAGTCCGTTGGCATGGCGGCATGAGGTTGATATTCGACGCATCGAACGGTGGCGAGAAGCTCGTCCCGCCATGGCTTTTGGATTTCGATGATGCGGCTCAGCGACTGTCACAACTTTTCCGATTTCCGCCACATGGCGCAGCGGCGGCTGCCAGGGCCGATCTTCAATTACATCGACGGCGCGGCGGACGACGAGGTCACCTACCGCCGCAACACCGAAAGCTTCGAGACCTGCGATCTGGTTCCCAACGTGCTGCGCGGGGTGAGCGAGGTCGACATGTCGGTGACGGTCATGGGCCAGAAGCTGGCGATGCCGTTCTATTGCTCGCCGACCGCCTTGCAGCGCCTGTTCCACCATCAGGGCGAGCGCGCGGTCGCCAAGGCCGCGGCCAAGTATGGCACCATGTTCGGCGTCTCGTCGCTTGGCACCGTCAGCCTCGAGGAGGCGCGCAGCATCAGCAGCAGCCCGCAGGTCTACCAGTTCTATTTCCATCGGGATCGCGGTCTTAACCGGGCGATGATGCAGCGCGCCAAGGCGGTCGGCGTCGAGGTGATGATGCTGACCGTCGACAGCATCACCGGAGGAAATCGCGAGCGCGACAAACGCACCGGCTTTGCCATTCCCTTCAAGCTCAACTTTGCCGGAATGGCGCAGTTCGCGCTCAAGCCGGCCTGGGCGATCAATTATTTCACGCATGAGGGGTTCAAGCTGCCGCAGCTCGACGAGCATGTCGACATGGGCGGCGGCACGATGTCGATCAGCCGCTACTTCACCGAGATGCTAGACCCGTCGATGACGTGGGACGATGTCGCCGAGATGGTCAAGCTTTGGTCGGGTCCGTTCTGTCTCAAGGGCGTTATGTCGGTAGAGGACGCAAGACGCGCCGTCGACATCGGCTGCAGCGGCATCGTGCTGTCGAACCATGGCGGGCGGCAGCTGGATGGCTCGCGGGCGGCGTTCGACCAGCTTGCCGAGATCGTCGATGCCGTTGGCGACAGGATCGACGTCATCATGGATGGCGGCGTGCAGCGCGGCACGCATGTGCTGAAGGCGCTGTCGCTCGGTGCCAAGGCCGTCGGTGTCGGACGCTACTATCTGTTCCCGCTCGCGGCGGCGGGCCAGCCCGGCGTCGAACGGGCCCTTGAGCAGATGCGGGTCGAGATCGAACGCGGCATGAAGCTGATGGGCTGCAGTTCGATCGAACAATTGTCGCGCAAGAACCTCCGTTTCAGGTAATCTCGACCCATGAAATCCTCCCTCGAAGACACATTGCTCGCCGCGATCCGTACCATTCCGGACTATCCCAAGCCAGGCATCCTGTTTCGCGACATCACCACGCTGCTCGGCAATGCGCGCGCCTTCCGCCGCGCCATCGACGAACTGGTGCATCCCTACGCCGGCCAGAAGATCGACAAGATCGCCGGCATCGAGGCACGCGGGTTCATCCTTGGCGGCGCCGTCGCCCATCAGCTCTCGGCCGGCTTCGTGCCGATCCGCAAGAAAGGCAAGCTGCCCTACGAGACGGTGCGCGTCGCCTATAGCCTGGAATATGGCCTGGACGAGATGGAGATGCACAAGGACGGCGTTGCTCCTGGCGAGAAGGTGATCCTTGTCGACGATCTGATCGCCACCGGCGGCACCGCGGAAGCGGCGGTCAAGCTGCTGCGCCAGATCGGCGCCGACATCCTCGCCGCCTGTTTTGTCATCGACCTGCCGGACCTCGGCGGTCGCGCCAAGCTCGAAGCGCTCGGCGTGCCGGTCAGGACGCTGATAGGGTTCGAGGGGCATTAGGTTTCTCCCTCGCCCCGTTTACGGGGAGAGGGAAGCGAAGCGAGCAACGCGAGCGGAGCAGGGTGAGGGGTAAGTACGACCGTCGAGTTTAAGACACCAACGCTGGCGCCGCCCCTCATCCGCCCTTCGGGCACCTTCTCCCCGTAAACGGGGCGAAGGAAAAAGCTACTCCACCTTCACCAGCACGGCGCTTTCGAACTCGAGCACCTTGTCGCCGGTGGAATCGAAAGCTTCCGAACGCAGCGCCAGAAGCCGCCAGCCGGGGCGTGAGGCAATCGGGCGGTGCGACAGCGCGGTGCGCGTGAAGGTGATGGCTTGCCCGGCATAGACCGGCTTCAGCCATTTCAGGTTCTTGAAGCCGGGCGAGGGGCCGAATTCCGGCACCGGACCGGGACCGCTCCACGCAGCGATCTCGGCGTCCATACGGTTTTCCAGATTGAGTTTCATCCAGTTCGCGGCCGTGTGCCAGCCAGACGCGCAGAGGCCGCCGAGCACGCTTTTCTTTGCAGCCTCCTCGTCGATATGGAAGATTTGCGGGTCGTATTTGCAGGCGAAGGCCTTGATCGCCTCGGGCTCGAATGTGTGCGAGCCGAGCGTGACGGTGGTGCCGATACGGAAGAACTCGTCCAGTGTCATGCTTGGCTCCCCGCGGCATCGCGCGTGAGGAACATGACCGAGTTCTCGAGCTCGAAGACGCTTTCGCCACGCTGGTTGAACAGTTCGCTGCGCATGGTGACGAAGCCGAGTTGCGGCTTCGATTTCGACAGGCGCTTGGCAACAACCATCAGGGTGCCGGTCAGTTGGTCGCCGGCCAGGACCGGTTTCTTCCATTTGACCTGATCGACGCCGGGCGCGCCCTGGCAGGTCGAGTCCAGCAGGAACGCGTCGCAGAGCATGCGCATGAACATGGCGCAGGTGTGCCAGCCCGACGCTGCCAGCCCGCCGAGGATGCTGGCCTTGCCGGCTTCCTCGTCGAGATGCATTGGCTGCGGGTCAAATTCTCCGGCAAATTCGACGATCTCGGCGGCACTCACGAGCTTCGAGCCGAGGTCGATCGATGCGCCCTCGATGAAGTCCTCATAGGCCCATGTTTTTATCTCTGCAGTCATGGTCTGGAATCCGGCTTGTCGACCCACGATCCCCAGGATCGAGGTTTCCGGATGCAGGCCGGCGTTCATTTGGTCAAGCGATTTTTACTGCGCCAGCCTGTGGCAGCCGATCGACAAGGCCACTCAGAGCCAGCCGCGGCGGCGGAAGTACCAGAAGGGCAGGATCGCCGACAGCACCATCATGGCGATGGCGAAGGGATAGCCAAGTTGCCATTTCAACTCGGGGATGATGTCGAAATTCATGCCGTAGATCGAGGCGACCAAAGTCGGCGGCAGGAAGATGACGGCGGCGACCGAGAAGATCTTGATGATGGCGTTCTGCTCGATCGAGATCATGCCGAGCGTGGCGTCTAGCAGGAAGGAGATCTTCTGCGACAGGAAGGTGGCGTGGTCGGCGAGCGACAGCACATCGCGCGATAGCGTCTTGATCCGCGCCTTGGTGTCCTTGCTCATCTTGGTGCGGGTCGAGGCATGGGCGAAGAAGCCTGCCAGCCGCTGCAGAGAGATAAGGCTGTCGCGGATCGAGGAGGCAATGTCCTCCTTGCGGCCGATGGCTTTCAGCAACTCCTGGAAATCACGGTTGCGCTTGGAAACCTTGGTCGAGCGCGCCTCGAAGATATCGCGCGAGATCGCCTCGATGTCGCGGCCGGCGCGTTCCAGAATGTCGGCGAGACGGTCGACGATCGCCTCCAGCAAGCCGATCAGAATGGTGTCGCCGCTGGTGCAGCCGGTCGCCACCTTTTCGGCGCGCTGCGGAAAGGTCTTGAAAGCTTTCGGTTCGTGGTAGCGCACCGTGATCAGCCTTGTGCCGGCGAGCACGAAGGTAACCGGGGACATCAAGGGATCGTCGATTTCGGTCTGGGCGGGCAGGGTGGCGGTCATGAAATAGGCGCCGTCCTCGACATAGAGGCGGCTCGAAATCTCGATCTCCTCCATCTCCTCGCGCGTCGGAATGGCAACGCCGAGCCAGCTCTCGATCGTCGCTTCCTCTTCCTTTGTCGGGTTGAATAGGTCCGCCCAGACGATGGTCTCGCTGTTTGCCAGGAGATCGTCGACGACGCGCAGGCGGTCATTGTCCACGACGAAGGCCTTGATCATCGCCTGATATCCCTTGCTGGGGCCAAAGGGTGCGTTCGGATTGACGCGTCGTGTTGGATTGCACGGTTCTCGACGTCAGCGCCGACCGTGCGTCTGCCGCTTAGACCTGTGACGTGACAAAATCAAGACAAGCGGCTGTCGGGCGGATGGCCGCCGTCGCCTTGGAAGCATGTATCGAGGAACTTCGCCGACAGCTTGCCGGGATGTTCTCGAGCGCTTCAGGCATCAGGTGTTGAACTTGAACAACAGCACATCGCCGTCCTGGACGACATATTCCTTGCCTTCGTCACGCGCCTTGCCGGCTTCCTTGGCCGCGACTTCGCCGCCCAGTGTGACGAAGTCGTTGTAGGAGATGGTCTGGGCGCGGATGAAGCCGCGCTCGAAATCGGTGTGGATGACACCGGCGGCCTGTGGCGCCTTATCGCCCTTATGGATGGTCCAGGCGCGCGTCTCCTTCGGCCCAGCGGTGAAATAGGTGATAAGATGCAACAGGTCGTAGCCGGCTCGGATGACCTTGTTGAGGCCGGGCTCGTCGAGGCCGAGCGAGGACAGGAATTCCATCTCTTCCTCGTCCGAGAGTTGCGCGACTTCGGCTTCGATCGCCGCCGAGATCACCACGGTGCCGGCGCCCTGCGCGGTGGCCATCTTCTCCACGGCCCTGGTGTGTTCGTTGCCGGTGGCGGCATCGGCCTCCGCGACATTGCAGACATAGAGCACGGGATGCGAGGTCAGAAGGTTCAGGCCCTGCAGGATGCGTAAATCTTCGGCTGAAATACCCTTGAGCAGGATGCGGGTCGGCTTGCCGGCCTGCAGCAGTTCGAGCGCTGCCTCCATCAACGGCAGCACGGTCGTCGCTTCCTTGTCCTTGCTGCCGGCGCGCTTGCGGATCTGGACGATGCGGCGCTCGATGCTGTCGAGGTCGGCGAGCATCAGCTCGGTCTCGACCGTCTCGGCATCGGCGACGGGGTCGATGCGGCCCTCGACATGGGTGATGTCGTCATCCTCGAAGCAGCGCAGCACATGCACGATGGCGTCGACCTCACGGATGTTGGCGAGGAACTGGTTGCCCAGCCCTTCGCCCTTCGAGGCACCGCGCACCAGGCCGGCAATGTCGACGAAAGAGATGCGAGTTGGAATGATCTCCTTCGACTTGGCGATCGCGGCGATCTTCTGCAGGCGCGGATCTGGCACCGCCACCTCGCCGGTGTTCGGTTCGATGGTGCAGAATGGATAGTTGGCGGCTTGCGCCGCAGCCGTTCTGGTCAACGCGTTGAAAAGCGTCGACTTGCCGACGTTGGGCAAGCCAACGATGCCGCATTTGAAACCCATTTTTGTTCGGTCCTATCGGGAAAATAGAAATTTGATCAGGGCTATGGGCGATAGGGGTGATCAACGTCAAGCCCTTCGGTCCCCTTGATGCTCAGTCCTTGCCGCCGAACAGCTTCTTCAGCATGGCGGCCATTGGACCGCTTTCCGGCAGCTTGACCACCGGCTGTTGAGGCCGTGCTTGGCGGACATGACTTTGCTGCTTGTGCGCCGACTGCTTCTGCGCTGGCTTTTCGGGCTCCGGCCCGGCCTTGCCCTGGACGGCGAGACTGGCCTTATTCATGAAGCCGGATTCGTCGCCCTTGACGATCATGGCGGCATTGTCGGCGATCGCGTCGAGCAGCGGGTCGAGCCATTCGCGGTCGGCTTTGGCGAAATTGCCGAGCACATGGTGCTGGACCATTTCCTTGACGCCGGGATGGCCGACGCCGATGCGCACGCGGCGATAGCCATTGCCGATATGACCGTCGATCGACCGGATGCCGTTGTGGCCGCCGGCGCCGCCACCGGTCTTGATGCGCAGCTTGCCTTCGGCAAGATCGATCTCGTCATAGAAGACGGTGAGCGCGGAAAGCTCGAGCTTGTAGAAGCGCAGTGCTTCGCCGACCGACTGGCCGGACAGGTTCATGAAGGTCTGCGGCTTGATCAGGACGATTTTTTCGCCGCCGAGCGTGCCCTCGGAAATGAGGCCCTGGAATTTCTTCGACCAGGGCGAAAAGGAATGGCGGCGGGCGATTGCGTCCGCCGCCATGAAACCGACATTGTGGCGGTTGTCAGCGTATTTCGCGCCCGGATTGCCGAGACCTGCAAACAGCAGCATCGCCTGCTCCGGGCGTGAAAGAGTTACTTCTCGTCGGCGGCAGGAGCCGCTTCAGGTGCAGCTGCTTCAGCCGTCTCTTCCGTCTCCGGCTTCATCGCCGACGAACCGGCAATGGTCGCGATGGTGAAGTCGCGGTCGGAGATCACAGGCTTGACGCCAGCCGGCAGCTTGACCGCCGAGATGTGGATCGAGTCGCCGATGTTGGCGCCGGTGAGATCGACGGTGATGAACTCCGGGATCGCATTGGCCGGGCAGTGGAACTCGACTTCGTGACGCACGATGTTGAGCACGCCGCCGCGCTTGATGCCGGGCGACTTGTCCTCGTTGATGAAGTGGACAGGCACGTCGACATTGACTTCGGTGTCCTTGCCGATGCGCAGGAAGTCGACATGGACAGGGAAATCCTTGACCGGGTCGAGCTGGAAGTCCTTCGGCAGGACCTGGATCTTCTTGCCGTCGACATCGATCGTGGCGATCGTGGTCAGGAACCCACCGCCATGGATCTTGTAGTAGATATCCTTGTAGGTGAGCGCAATAGCCAGGGGAGGCTGCTTGTCACCATAGATTACTGCAGGCACTTTACCGTTGCGGCGAACTGCACGGGCGGACCCCTTACCGACCTGTTCGCGTGCTTCGGCCTTGAGCTCGTAAGTGTCGTGGCTCATGGCATTTCCTTTCGGTTTACTGGAGCGCTCACGGTTGGCAGAGTGCCTGGACCGTAAACGTCGAAAGCCGACATACCCATGCATGATCTGGTCCGAAAACCGGAATCCACTTTTCGGGATCATGCGGGAAGGCGGCCTTCCGCCGCGTTGCCTCCAAGGGTGTCTACGCGGGTGGCGGCTCTATAGCGGAAGGCGGCCGGAGGTGCAAGCCAAAGGCACGCCCAGCCTGGTGCAGTCCAGGCGGTCGCTATCCGCGCTTTTCGATGACGGCATAAAGCACGTTGCGGTTCTCGCCGAAGAACACCCGCGCCTCGACGGTGTTGCGGTCGACGCTGGCATTGACGATGTTCCACATATCGACCTCCGATCGCAGCAGCAACACCCAGTCCATGAATGTCTCCCGGTAGCCGGCGTCAGGCGTGCCCTCGGCGTAGTTGGCAAACAGGAACGTCCCGTTCGGCTTCAGCATCTGCAGGCAGGTCTTCGTGAGTTTCACCGCGACGTTGTGGGCGAGGTAGTCGTAAAGGCCGGAGGCATAGATGAAATCGAACTTGCCGAGCTTGTGACCCCGCGTGAGCACGGTTCGCACCGAGCCGTCGATGGCTTCGACCGCGGTGCCCTGGAAGTCGCGCGCGATCAGCCCAACGCTCTGGGGATCCTGATCGAGCGCAACCCAGCGCTTGAGACGGCCCTCCGTCAAGGCGACCGAGCGATTGGCCTCCCGCAAATGGCCGGCCGCGATCGCCAGGACCTCGGATTGCGGTCCATTCTTGACCGCAATCTCGTCGACATATCGGGTCAGGAGGTCGCGTCGTTCCCGTGCCGCGACGCATGAGGGTACGTTCTGGGTATGGCTATAGAGCGCCTTGCCGATCTCCGAGGCGTTGGCCACGCTCTCTGCCACGTGCGGATCGCAATAGATGTAATCAAGCAACTGCGCGTCGCCGGAATAGCCCCTGGGCTTGGTGAAGGACCAGTGCGTCAGCGGATCCTCGAGAAAATACTTCAGGATCGGATGGTTCTGCGCCACCGGTATCAACGCATGCCAGACGTCGGGATGAACCTTGGAATGCAGGCCATTGAGGAAGGACAGCAAGCGACCGACGATCTCGGCGGGGTTCTTGTCCTGTTCGATCTGCTGCTGTGTCGCGTGGAGAATGAGCGCCAGCTCCGCGCGCGCGGTTTCGAACGCTTCGCCATGATGCTCGAGCTTTCCCCGAGGCAGCGTGCCGGCGAGCATCGCGGCAGTAATCAAGCTTTTGCCATCAAGAACGGTCTGCACGCCATCACTCCATAGTTAACAGTCGGTTAACTTATTGCGTAGAATGCTCCATTTGCCAATGTCGGGCTGACGGCATTTTATCGTTATGATTAATTTCCCGCCAACCATGTTCCTCTTTAGACGGCTTCCGGCCCGAATTCCGGGTTCGAGTTAACGGAAACTTGTCTTGCGCGATTGCATTTGTTTGCCCGGCGTCGCAATCGCCGTCGCGTCCCAAAGGAGCCGGCCCGCGTGGGGGCAGAAGCTGGAAATGAGTTCGGAAAACAAAATCCCTTTCAAACGGGGTCTATTGTGATGAACGAACACCTGTCCTCCGTATTGGTCGATACGGTTGATGCGGAGCCGTACGAGCCGCGCTATGAACTGAGCGCCGACGAGCTCCGCACCCTTTACCGCACCGAAGCGCAGGCGACGCGAAGAGGAGAAGCCAGGCCAGGGCTCTGGATTGCGGTTGCGATCTATCTCTTGTTTTCGGCAACGGATCTGCTGCTGATCCCGGATGTTGCCGCCTACACGATCACGGCGCGCTTCGCAGTCGGCTTGAGCGCGCTTTTGATCCTCGAAGCACAGCTTCGCCGGGGGATTGGAACGGAATGGCTCGACGTGACCTGCGCCGGAGCCATCATCTTCGGCTATGTTGGTTGGTTGTGCCCAGCGGTTCTTGGCGCGGACAAGGAAAGCGTCTCTTACTACATGGTCTTTGGGACCATATTCATGATGAGCGCAAATCTTTTCTTTACGTTCAATTTCAAGCTTTCTATCGTAACCTCGGCAATAATATTGTGTATACTTTACATCGTGAATTATTTCGTTCCTTCAACCCTTACATACAAAATGGTATTCGGGGCTTTCTATATATCCTGTTTCACGTTCACCTCGTATGTGAACTGGAAGCTGAATGAGGAACGCTACAACGTCTTTCTGAATGCCCTGGAAGCCAAGATCCAGCACAATGAGGCGACCGAACGCGGCAAGGCCCTGCTGAGGTTGTCGCGGACCGATCCGCTGACGGGTCTGGAGAACCGGCGCGCGATCGACGAGAAGCTGCGGGACTACTGGAGCGATTGGCAAAAGGTCGGTACCAGCTTCGGGGCGATCCTCATCGACGTGGACTTCTTCAAGAAATTCAACGACTGCTACGGCCATCAGGAAGGCGACCGCTGCCTGATCCATGTCGCCAATGCCCTTAGCGACATGATCAAGCAGTATAATGGCTCCATCGGCCGCTATGGCGGTGAAGAGTTCATCGTCCTGGCTCGCATGGAGAAAAAAGAGCAGATACTGGATATAGCGGAAGCCATTTGCAGCACGGTCGAGAACCTGGCGCTGACGCACGAACTGCGGCGCGACGGCGTCTCGATCGTAACGGTGAGCGTTGGCGCCGCATTCACCAGGACGCAGACCGGCGCCAAGCTGGAGAAGATCATCCACGAGGCCGATCGCGCTCTCTATCTGGCAAAAGCCGGCGGCCGAAATTGTGCCCGGCTGTTCGATCCAACCGATCCGCAAAGCAGCGACGAGAGCGAGAACATCGCGGCCTTGCTGAAGATCGCGATCGGCCAGAATCTCGTTTCACTGGTTTATCAGCCTATTCAGGATGTCAAATCGGACCGGGTTGAAGCGGTGGAGGCTCTGATGCGCCTCAAAATGCTGGACGGCACATCGGTTCCGCCGAGCCTGTTCATTCCCGTCGCCGAGCGAACCGGCGCGATCCTGGAACTCGGGCGCTGGGCGATAAGGACGGTGTGCGCCGAACTCCTGGCTGACGACCACGTCCGTGTCGTCAGCGTCAACGTCTCCCCGATCCAGCTTAAGACACCTGGCTTCGCAACGTCTGTCGCGACCATTCTGGGCGAAACCGGCGTCGCCGGCAGCAGGCTGGCCTTCGAGATCACCGAAGGGCTGGAGATGGAGATGCACTCGGACATTCTGCGCTGCATCAGCGACCTGAAGCTGCTCGGGATCAAGATATGGCTTGATGATTTCGGGACGGGCTTTGCGGGCCTTTCGTGGCTTCGCCTGATCGATTTCGACACGGTGAAGATCGACCGATCGTTTCTGCACGACTGCAGCTCCCTGAGCGGCAAGGCGATGCTGCAGGACATCATCACCCTGGTTCGAAATCGCGGCCACAAGATCCTGGTCGAAGGGGTGGAAACCGACGAACAGATGGCTTTGATGCGCGAATTCGGCATAGACAAGATCCAGGGCTTCCATGTCGGCCGCCCCGCTCCCGCCGCCAGTTTCCAGGCAAAGCGGGCCATGCGCAAACGGTCATTTGCCGTGCTTAAGTCCGCATGATGGTGGCCTCTTTCCGACGTTTGGCTTAGCCGCCCTCAAAAGCCGTGCTGATTGCAATCAACCCATGACTGGGCCAAGCGGCTACGTAGGGGCTACCGGTCGCCGGTCAACGCGTTGCGTAGCGCCTGGATCTGCCGGTTCAAGGCATCGAGCTCGGCCAGCGTCATGCCCGAGCGTTCGACCAAGGTCTCGTTCAGACAGTTGCATTGGACCAGCAGCGCGCGTCCGGCTGATGTCAGGTCGACCTGCACCTGGCGTTCGTCGGTCTGGCTGCGCTGGCGGGTCACCAGCCCGGCTTGCTCCATTCGCTTCACCAGCGGCGTGACGGTGCTCGATTCCAAAGCCAGCCGGTTGGCGATGGTGCCGACCGACATCCCATCGGCCTCTCCAAGTGCGTTCAGCACCAGGTACTGCGGATAGGTGATGCCCATCTCGTCCAGCATCGGCTTGTAGGTGCGGTTTATCGCCATGCTGGTGGCATAGAGCGTGAAACAGAGCTGATTGTCCAACGGGAGAGGCACGGCGCATTCCTTTTGCCAATATGGGCATCAATTCGATACCACGAAAAATGATATCGCGATATATATTTTTGTGGACAAGGGTTTTGTGCCGCGCTAGCTATATGTTATCGCGATATTGTTTATCGCGGAAATAACCACAAGGAGATTGAGATGACCTCGCAAACCAAGCCCAGCTCCGGCAGCGGTACGATCACCACCAAGGACGGAACGCAGATTTACTACAAGGACTGGGGGACCGGGCAGCCTGTCGTCTTCCATCATGGCTGGCCGTTGAGCAGCGACGATTGGGACGCCCAGATGCTGTTCTTCTTGGCACAAGGCTACCGTGTCATTGCCCATGATCGGCGTGGCCATGGGCGCTCGACCCAGACGGATATCGGCAACGAAATGGACACCTATGCCGCCGATGTCGCGGAACTCGCCGCTTATCTCGACCTCAAGAATGCCATTCACGTCGGACATTCGACCGGCGGCGGCGAAGTGGCCCGCTATGTTGCCAACTATGGCGCCGGCGGCCGTGTCGCCAAGGCGGTGCTGATCGGCGCGGTGCCGCCAATCATGCTCAAGACTGCCGCCAATCCCGGCGGCCTGCCGATCGAAGTGTTCGACGGCTTCCGCTCCGCCCAGGCAGCCAATCGCGCCCAGTTCTTCCGCGACGTTCCATCAGGTCCGTTCTACGGGTTCAACCGTCCGGGCGCGGACATCTCGCAGGGCGTCATCGACAATTGGTGGCGCCAAGGCATGATGGGCGGCACCAAGGCGCATTATGATTGTATCAAGGCTTTCTCGGAAACCGACTTCACCGAGGATCTGAAGGCAATCGACGTGCCTGTCCTGGTCATGCACGGAGACGACGACCAGATCGTTCCGATCGCCGATTCGGCGCTGCTGACGATCAAGCTGCTCAAGAAGGGCGAGCTCAAGGTCTACAAGGGCTTCCCGCACGGCATGGCCACGACCCATGCAGACATCATCAACGCCGACCTGCTGGCCTTCTTCAAGGCTTAAGGCCATGGCCCACAAAAATGCACCCGTCATCAGGCGGGTGCATTTTTGTGACAGCGGCAGACCCGCCTGATCTAGGCGGCCGCCTGCGCTTTGCGCGCTTCCTTCATGTTTGGCAGGAACACGGTGAGCAATCCAAGAAACGGCAAATACGAGCAGATCTGGAAGACGAAATCGATGCCCTTCATATCGGCGACGATACCGAGCACGGCCGCCGCGATGCCGCCCATGCCGAAAGCGAAGCCGAAGAAGATGCCGGCGATCATGCCGACGCGGCCCGGCACGAGTTCCTGCGCAAAGACGACGATGTTCGAGAAGGCAGAGGACAGGATCAGGCCGATCAGCACCGTCAGCACCATCGTCCATTCCAGATTGGCGTAGGGCAAGGCGAGCGTGAAGGGCAGCACGCCGACGATGGAGAACCAGATCATCGCCTTCTGCCCGTAGCGGTCGCCGAACGGGCCGCCGAGCAGGATGCCCAGCGCCGAGGCACCGAGGAACAGGAACAGCATGACTTGGCTCATCTGCACCGAAACGCCGAACTTATGCATGGAATAGAAGGTGTAGTAGCTGGCGAGGCTGGCGATGTAGGCATTCTTGCTCAGCACCAGCAGGGTCAGCACGATCAATGCGTTCATCACCTTGCGGCGCGGGAAGGGCGAAACGAAGCTCGCCGCCTTGCGGGTGCCCTGTGCGGCACGCAGCCGGCTGTACCAGCCGCCGACCTGCCACAAAACGATGATGCCGATCAGCGAGCCGACGGCGAACCAGGAAATGCTGGTCTGGCCGAACGGCACGACGATGAAGGCTGCCAGCAGCGGCCCCATGGACTGTCCGAAATTGCCGCCAACCTGGAACAGCGACTGCGCCAGGCCGAAGCGGCCGCCGGAGGCGAAGCGGGCGATGCGCGAGGATTCCGGATGGAAGATCGCCGAGCCGATGCCGATCAGCGAGGCGCCGATCAGGAGCAGCGAATAGTGCCCGGCATAGGCGAGCACAATCAGGCCGATCAGCGATGACGCCATGCCGTAGGGCAGCGAATAGGGCATCGGCCGTTTGTCGGTGATCATGCCGATCACAGGCTGCAGCAACGACGCGGTCACCTGGAAGGTGAAGGTCAACAAGCCGATCTGCCAGAAATCGAGGCCATAATTCTCTTTCAGGAGCGGGTAAATGGCCGACAGCAGCGACTGCATGATGTCGTTGATGCAGTGGCAGAAGCTCACCGCCAGGATGACGGTGAAGGCCGTCGCCTGGGCTGAAGCGTGACTGGTGGTCGCCGGTGGGGCGACGCTGGCGGCTGTCGTATCGGTCAAGGTAGGCTCCGTGGTCTTTTTGGCGGGCAGGCCCGCAGGCAGTTGACGAACGCACCTGCGGCCGCCTTGTCGGACGCTCCTGTGGAGCGCTTGGGACCGGTGCCTTATAAGCTGCTTGCGGGATGACTTCTTTCGTGGTTTGGTCCAATAGTTTCGCAAGTGGGCCATATCGGATGCCGCACGGCAAAGAAGTCTTTCACGCTGGCAACGCCAATCTCGGCCAGTTGCACGAGAGCCGCTGGCAGTGGCTTGAGCAAGTGGCCGGGCCGGCGGTGGCATTGCCGACCGAATATCCCGATGGCTACCGTGTGCCGCAGCACCGCCACAGCCGCAGCCAGCTCTTGCATGCGCTTGTCGGCGTGGTGCTGGTGACGACGCGCTACGGACGCTGGATGGTGCCGCCCGACCACGCGATGTGGATTCCAGCCGGCACCGAGCATTCCGTCGAGATGCTGGGCGATGTCTCGATGCGTTCGGTCTATGTCATGCCACAGGCGATCCCCGGGCTGCCCGAAGGCTTGCGCGTCGTCGGCGTCACCGACCTGATGCACAGCCTGATCGTGGAATCGGAAAAGCTGCCGCAAGGCGGCGTTCTGGAAGGACGTGGTGGGCTGATCATGAATCTTTTGCTGCACGAAATCCCGACCTTGCCGGAACGGCCGCTCGGCCTGCCATTCCCGTCTGACCCAAGGCTGTCGGCGCTGTGCCGGCGCTTCGTCGCAGCACCATCGCCGCACGCGACGATCGACGAGTGGGCCGATGCCGCCGGCATGAGCCGCCGCTCCTTCACGCGCGCCTTCCAGCGCCAGACCGGCCTGTCGCTGTCGACATGGCGCCAGCAGGCCTGCCTGTTCGCGGCGCTGCCCAGGCTGGCGGACGGCGAGCCGATCACCAGGGTGGCGCTCGATCTCGGCTATGACAGCGTGCCGGCCTTCATCACCATGTTCAAGCGCATGCTGGGGACCTCGCCGCGCGGCTATATGCGCGGCGCACGAGAAAGCGTCGAGGTCGCTCGTCGCCTGGTCGGCCCGGTTCGGTTGGAAAGCCCTGCGCCGTAACGGCAGGTGCTGTTCTAGAGCATTTCACCGTTTCACGGAAACGGCGAACTGCTGTAACTCTTTGTTTTGACGCAATTCTCTAGGGAAAGCGCTACGCGCTTTCCCGGGAAAACCGCTTCACACTTTTCCTAGAATTGCTCTAGCTGGAATTGCTCTAGTCGAACAGGCTCGACACCGATTCCTCGGTCGCGGTGCGCGAAATGGCTTCGCCCATGAGGTCGGCGATCGAGATGACGCGGATGTTGGGCGCGTCGAGCACGCCCTGGGTGGGCTGGATGGAATCGGTGATCACCAGTTCCTGCAGCTTCGAGCCGCTGATGCGGGCAACCGCACCGCCCGACAGCACACCGTGGGTGATATAGGCGGTGACACTGGTGGCGCCGTTGGCCAGCAGTGCATCGGCGGCGTTGCACAGCGTGCCGCCGGAATCGACGATGTCGTCGATCAGCAGGCAATCCTTGCCGGCGACCGCGCCGATGATGTTCATGACTTCCGATTCACCGGGCCGTTCGCGGCGCTTGTCGACGATGGCCAGTTGCGCATCGAAGCGCTTGGCCAGCGCACGGGCGCGGACCACGCCGCCAATGTCGGGCGAGACCACCACGACGTTGCCGAGTTGCTTGTATTTGGCCTTCACGTCGCGGGCCATCACCGGCACGGAAAACAGATTGTCGGTCGGAATATCGAAGAAGCCCTGGATCTGGCCGGCATGCAGGTCAAGTGTCAGAACGCGGTCGACACCGGCGCGGGTGATCATGTTGGCGACCAGCTTGGCCGAGATCGGCGTGCGGCCGGAGGCGCGGCGGTCCTGCCTGGCGTAGCCGAAATAGGGGATGACCGCCGTGATGCGCTTGGCCGAGGAACGCATGAAGGCATCGATCATGATGAGCAATTCCATCAAATGATCGTTGGTCGGGAACGAGGTCGATTGCAGGATGAAGACATCCTCGCCGCGCACGTTTTCCTGGATTTCGACGAAGATTTCCTGGTCGGCGAAGCGCCTGACCGTGGCTTTGCCCAGCGGGACGTTGAGGTACCGGGCGACCGCTTCGGCCAGCACCCTGTTGGAATTGCCCGCGAAGAGTTTCATGCACGGTTCCTGGTGGAGGATGATGAGACCTGACGGACTCGCTTGCGCCCTTTAACCGGGCTTTTAGCGGCCCGCGCCGGTATTGCAAGCGCCGAGATCGGGAATCCGCCGGCTAAACTCAAGAAAGCTCCGCGCCATCGCCGGGCTGCAACGGGGAGCAGCGGACTTGCGCTGCTCCTTCTTCTCGTTGGGCATTGGATTTTCCCAAAACCGTCTCCACTTTTGGGCCCGATGCCTCTAGCCCGCCTTGCCGCCGAGCCAGGCCGCGAATTGGTCGATGGTCTGGTCGGCGATCGTCTGCATGGTGGCCGGCGAGACCCCCTTCCAGCTGTCGCCGCCCGCGCTGGCGTCGGAATTGACCGACGGGGCCTTCTGCTGACCATTGATGCGGTGCAGCCGGTTGCCGGCGGGGTCATAGACATCCCAGACATAGATGACGGTGGTGTCGGCGCCTTCCGACATCGTCGAGAAATAGCCCTTCAGCACATGTGTCACGGTCTGGTCGGCGCTGCCGGCGAGCGTGATACCGCGCTGCCTGGCGCGGGTCTGCAACTCCGCCGTAAGAGGTGTCGCGGCTTCCACCGAAGCGCCGACGATCGGCGCGATCTGCAGGCGGGTCTTCGACAGGATGGCAGCGCTTTGGGCTGATGTGACCGGTGCCGCGGTGGTTGCGGGAGCGCCCGCCGTGCTGGTGGCGGGCAGCGTCTGGGTCGACGTCGCCGGCGGAGTGATCGCCGACGGTTCGAGCACGTCCTTTGCGTTGGTGCAGGCGGCAAGAGCCAATGCCACAAGCAATGACACGGTCGTCACATGCGATCGTCTCATTTGCCTTCTAACTCCTTGGCGAAGAACGCCTCCCATTGTGGATTCACTGTACGATCAAGTCGAGATCATGGCGGGACAGCGGCTTGGGCTGGGATTCGGTGGTCAGGTAGGTGCGGCCAAGCGTCATCGCCGTCTCGGTATCGGAGTCCATGATGATCATATGGGCGAACAGCGTCATGTTGGGCGCGATCGGTTCGGGATTGCCCTGGTAGAACATCGGCATGTCCATCCAGGACGGGGTGAAGCGGGCGCCGACCGAATAGCCGCAGGCGTTCAGCCGGTGCTTGGTCAGGCCGTGTGCCTCCATGGTGCGGGCATGCGCATCGAAGACGTCGCCGAAGCTGTTGCCCGGCGTCATCGCCTTTTCGACAGCCAGGAGTGCCGCGCGGGCGGCGTCGAACAATTCCTGATGGCGCTTCGACACCTTGCCGGTCAGCACCGTGCGCATCATCGGTGCGTGGTAGTGGTTGAAGACGCCGGCCCATTCGAGCGTCAGCTGGTCATTTTTGGTGAGCTTGCGGCGGCCGGCCTTGTAGCGGCACAGCAGCGCATCGACGCCGGAGCCGATGATGAATTCGTTGGCCGGATAGTCGCCGCCGCCGGCAAAGATCGCACCCTGCATGGCGGCCAGGATCAGGGCTTCGTCGCCGCCTTGCTTGATCAGCGGCAGCGCCGCGTCGAGCGCATCGTCGGAGAGATTGGCGGCCTTCTCGGCCTTGGCGATCTCGGCCGGACTCTTGAACAGGCGCAGCCGCCCGACAATGCCGGACGCATCGGCGATCTGGCCGAAGGTCTGCAACTGCTCGTCCAGGCGGCGGCCATTGAACGCGGTCAGGCCATGGGTGTCGTATTCGACACCGATGCGGGCGCCGAGCAGGTCGAGTTCGTTGAGCAGATTGCGCAGGTCGACCGCCGGATTGGCGCCGTTGCGGTCCGTCCACAAGACGATGTTGTCGATAATCGAGGTCTGACGCGCCTGGCGCAGGTCGGCCGAGCGGGTCAGCAGCACCATCGAACCGTCGGCTTTCACCACCAGGCACTGGAAGAAGCAGAAGCCGAACGTGTCGTAGCCGGTCAGCCAGTACATGCTTTCCTGCGCGAACAGCAGGATGGCGTCGAGCTTCTTTTCGGCCATCTCGATGATCAGCCGGTCGCGCCGCGCGTCAAATTCAGATCGTTCAAAATGCAGCGCCATTATTCCCTCTCCAAGACGATTGCCGAAACCTGCCGGCCGTAATCGGGCTCCTTGCGATGCGTGGTGCGCCGGTAGGAGTAGAACAGGCCTTCCTCGGCGTAAGTGCAGCGGTCGAGGCCTTCAGCCGTCACGCCGGCCTCGGCCAGCCGGTCAACCGTGTAGCGGTTGAGGTCGAACATGGCATGGCCGGCATTGGCGGACGGCGCGAAATAGAGGATATTTTCGGCGTCGGCTTCGACAAAGCGGGCGACGAATTCCGGGCCGACCTCGTAGTTGGCAGGGCCGATGGAGGGGCCTAGCACGGCGATGATGTTTTGGCGCCGGGCGCCGAGGCTTTCCATCGCCAGGATGGTGTTTTCGAGCACGCCGGTGAACGCGCCTTTCCAGCCGGCATGCGCAGCGCCGATGATGCGCGCCTCAGCATCCGCGAACAGCACGGGACCGCAATCGGCGGTCGAAGCGCCGATGGCGATGCCCGGCCGGTCGGTGACGATGGCGTCTGCCTTGGGCCGCTCACCGGCAAAGGGCTCCCTGGCGATGATGACGTCGGGCGAATGGGTTTGCCAGGCGGTCAACAGATGGTTCGCCGGCACGCCCATCCAGGCGGCGACGCGGCCGCGGTTCTCGGCGACCAGCGCCTGGTCGTCATTCGATCCGGTGCCGATGTTGAGGCCCTGGTAGATGCCGCTGGAGACACCGCCGATGCGGGTGAAATAGCCGTGGCGGATGCCTTGTGCCTGCGCCTTGTCCAGCAGCGGCGACCGAACGGGATCCGGTTTGGTCTGATTCAGCATGCGGGCGTTGTTGTCCGTGTGGGCGGTTTCGTCAAGAAGAAGGTGCTTGGTCGAGAACAGGCGCTGCAAAGCGCGGACGGGAGATTGGGAGGGGCGGCGGTAAAAAGTCAATCCGCCCCGGCGAAGGGCCGAACCGCCACGCCGCGAGGCAGTACCGCAAGCACCTTGAACAACTCGCCCATGGCTTGCGGCCCCGCGAGGCGCTCGACGTCGCCGGCGATCCTTTCGCGCGCCGCCTGGCCGGCATCGGCGCCAAGCCGGCCGGCGCGCTCGAGGATGCCCATGCCGAGCAGGAAGTCGCCCTGTGTCGTCAGATGGGCCTCGAGGCCATGTGCACGCACGATCGCGGCCAGGGCGGCGAAATCGACATGGGAGGTGAGGTCGGCCTCACCGGGATTAGCCAGCACATCTTCGTGATCGTGGCTGCGCAAGGCCTGCAGCGTGTCCCCGACACCCGGCTGGAGATGGCCATAGTCGAGAAACAGGCCAGCGCCGCCATGCCTGGATATGCGCTCGGCGATCGTTGCCATGAGCGCGGTGCGGGCAGGCGCCACTTCGGCGATCGAACCTTGCGGCGCTTGGGTGGCATCGGCGGGCAGCAGCGTCGGGTCGACCGAGCCGGCGCCGGCGAAGAAGCAAAGGTCGTTGGTCTCGTCGAGGCCGACCATGCGCTCGCGCCAGCCGGCGCCCGCGCGGACGTACTGGCGGATGGGCACGGCGTCGAACAGTTCATTGCCGACGATGAACATCGGTTGCTGCGGCAAGGTCTCGATGGTTTCATGCCAGCCAACCGCGAAGGGTGTGGCGCCAAGCGTCTGCTTTTGCACCTCGGTCAGGCGCGGGCTGGTCTCGATCATGGCGAAGGTGTCGCCGCTGGCCAGATCAGGATCGAGCCGCGACAGCGTACGCAGCATGTCCTTCATCAGCGTGCCGCGGCCGGGGCCGATCTCGGCGATGGTGGCCGGCAGCGGCCGGCCGCTCGCCTGCCACGCCTGGTACATCCACACGGCGACCAATTCGCCGAACATTTGGCTGATCTCCGGCGCGGTGATGAAGTCACCGGCCGCACCAAAAGGCTCGCGCGTCGTGTAGTAGCCGTCCGCCGGGTCGAACAGGCACATCGCCATGTATTCGTTGATCGGTATCGGCCCCAGGGCCTCGATCAGGTCGACGATGCGGGTCTTCAGCCGTGTCATGCCGGCTGCGGCTGCGTCACCGGCTTGGCGGTCAGCATCGCCCAGATGCCGGCCAGCACCATCGGCGTCGACAGGATCATGCCCATGGTCAGCCAGTTGGTGCCGAGGAGATAGCCGAGCTGCTGGTCGGGCTCGCGGAAGAACTCGACGAAGATGCGCGACAGGCCGTAGCCGCAGATGAAGGCGCCGCCGACGAAGCGCGGCGTCGTCAGCTTGAGGCGCGAATGGGTGAGAATGCGCAGCACGAGGAACAGCACCACGCCTTCGAGAAGCGCCTCGTAGAGCTGGCTCGGGTGACGGGCAAACGGCCCGCCATTGGGGAATTCGAAAGCCCAGGGCACGTCGGTTGGGCGCCCCCACAGCTCGGAGTTGATGAAGTTGGCGACGCGCACCAGGCCAAGGCCGACCGGCACGCCGGCCGCCACGACGTCAAACAGCGACCAGGTGCGGATGCCGCGCTTAATGGAAAACAGCGTCATGGCGAGGATGACGCCAAGCAGGCCGCCATGGAACGACATACCGCCTTGCCAGACCGCCAAGATATCGAGCGGGTGGGCGATGTAGCGTGGCAGATCATAGAACAGCACATAGCCGGTGCGGCCGCCGAGCACGACGCCGATGGCCGCCCAGACGATGAAGTCGTCGAGATCCTCCGGCTTCATCGGCAGGACGCCGTTCGGCCACAGCCTGGCATTGCTGGCAAGCCGCTTGGCATACCACCAGGCGAACAGGATACCGACGATATAGCCGACGCCATACCAGTGCACCGCCAGCGGCCCGATCTGGATGAGGATCGGGTTGATGTTGGGGAAGGGCAAGGAGGCCAGCGGCAGCAGGAAATATTCGTTCAACGGGGAACTCTCATTGCGAAACGCGTTTGCGCGCGGACCATGCGGCAGGGTTTTGGCAGGGTCAAGGCAAGGTGGGCGCCCTCGACTTGATGCCGCAGCGCGGCGCAACATGCTTGCATTCGACGCGCAGCGCCACTACGTCAATTTGTGCAAGCGCGAGGATTTGCCATGTCGACCGGACCGAACCGCATTCTCGATGAATTCGCCAAGCTGATGACCGACGCCGCCGGCGCCGCCCAGGGCGTGCGCCGGGAGGTGGAGACGGCCTTCAAGGGGCAGGCCGAACGCATTCTCAACACCATGGACGTGGTGCAGCGCGAAGAGTTCGAAGCCGCGCGCGAGATGGCCGCCAAGGCGCGGGAAGAAAACACTCGCCTTGCCGCCCGCATCGAGGCGCTCGAGGCGAAGCTTGCCGAACTGGCCGGCGACGCCACACCTGCGACGGCGGCCAAGCCGCGCACAAAAAAATAATCGTTAAACTTTTCCACATAGCCCGATCCTGAAAAGCGCTTTGCCGTGAATCGCTTAACGGCATTGCATGAATCTTTGTGACAGCGGCTTTCCACATGCGAATGACGCAGTGCGAAAAATTGGGCTGTTCACGCGACTCCCGATCAATAGACTGAATTTGTTGCATGATTCGGAGCAGGGTCATGCGACCGGGCGGTGGGGTCCGGTCTGGGGTCTTTGCGTCGAGAAGGTAGTCTTTTGCGCGAAGAAAGTCCTGGCCGTCCGAGTTCTAGACAAGATTGTTCGTTGTGTGTGCCCTCCCGCGGAGCGTGTGGCGGCGCTCGTACAGAACGACAGGAAGCATTCCATGGAACTTCTCGAACTCGAATTCTCCCGCGAAATCCATCCGGTGGATGTTATCGAGCAGGTGGCCCACAACAATGACTGGTCCTTTGAGCGGGCCGGCGACGACGAGATTTCGATCTCGGTTGCCGGAAGCTGGACCGACTATCACGTCTCCTTCTCGTGGATGGAGGATTTCGAGGCGCTGCACCTGGCCTGCGCCTTCGACATCAAGGTGCCGGAGACCCGCGCGCTGGAAGTGATGCGGCTCTTGTCGCTGATCAACGAGCAGATGCTGTTTGGCCATTTCGACCTCTGGGAGCAGGAGGGCGCGATCATGTTCCGCCAGTCGCTGCTGCTGGCCGGCGGGGTCGAGCCGTCGAGCCAGCAGGTCGAAGTGTTGCTGTCCTCGGCGCTGGAAGCCTGCGAATGCTATTTCCAGGCGTTCCAGTTCGTCGTCTGGTCGGGAACCTCGGCCAAGGACGCCCTGGCCGGCGTGCTGTTCGAGACCTACGGCAACGCCTGAGTCCCCGCAAGGCAGACAAGAACCAAGATGAGTTCGAACAGCGAGCGCAAGCCCGAGATCAGTTTTGCCGATTTCGATCGTGTCGACATCCGCGCCGGCACGATCGTCGAGGCCGAGCCGTTTCCCGAGGCGCGCAAGCCCGCATTCAAGCTGAAGATCGATTTCGGCGCCGGCATCGGCATCAAGAAATCGTCGGCGCAGATCACCAAATATTATACACCGGAGACGCTGATCGGCCGACAGGTGTTCGCGGTGGTCAATTTCCCGCCGCGCCAGATCGGTCCATTCATGTCGGAAGTGCTGACGCTCGGCTTTCCCGACGAAGAGGGCGCGGTGGTGCTCGGCGCGATCGAGCGCAAGGTGCCGGATGGCGGCAGGTTGTTTTAGGCCGCCAGCTTGCGCGTCGTTCCCAGCGCTTCCTCGACCGTGTCGAGGAACATCTCTGCACAAGCCTTCCAGCTGTAGCGCATGGCGCGTTCGCGTGCTTCGGCACGGTCTACATTGAGCGCGGCAAGCGAGGCCTCGCGCAGATCGTTGGAGACCGCGCCGCCAAAGCCGTCGCCGACAATGTCGATCGGCCCGGTCACCGGATAGGCGGCAACCGGCGTGCCGCTGGCCAATGCCTCGATGATGACGTTGCCGAACGTGTCGGTGCGGCTCGGGAAGACGAAGACATCGGCCGAGGCATAGATCTCGGCCAGTTCGTCGTTGGGGCGATGGCCGAGGAAATGCGCTTGCGGATATTTTGCCTTCAGCCTGGCAAGCTCGGGGCCTTCGCCGACGATCACCTTGCTGCCCGGCAGGTCGAGGTCGAGGAAGGCGGAGAGGTTCTTTTCGATGGCGACCCGGCCGACGCAGAGGAAGACAGGGCCGGGAAAGCCGAGATCCTTCTTCTTGTCGGGCCGGAAATGGTCGGTGTCGACGCCGCGCGTCCACGGCCGCAGCTTGGTGAAGCCGCGCGCCGAGAGGTCGTCGGCGAGCGACTGGGTGGCGACCAGCGTGCCTTGGCCGGAATTGTGGAAATCGCGCAGCCAGCGATAGGCCCAGCTTTCCGGCACCGGGAGCCGTGCGCTGAGATATTCGGGGAAGCGCGTGTGATAGCTGGTGGTGAACGGCCGGCCGGCATTGCGGCAATAGCGCCGCGCCATGATGCCGAGCGGTCCTTCGGTGACGATGTGGATGTGGTCGGCCTTGCCTGCGTCGATCAGGCGCGCGACATGGCCGGGCGTGGTCAGCGCCAGCCTGATGTCGGGATATGTCGGCAAGGGCAGGGTGCGAAAGATGTTCGGCGTCAGGAAATCCACGGCGACATCGAAAGATTTCAGCGTCTCGGTGAGTCGCTCCAGCGTGTGGACAACGCCGTTAACCTGCGGCCGCCAGGCATCGGTGACCATCAATATGCGCATGGCGGCCCTTTGCAGGAAAGGTCGACGGTTGCCTTGAGACGATGCCGGAACGGCGACCAGACCGCTGCTCTCGCTTCGCTCCAGCGCACCCGGACGGGCACGGGGTCGAAGTGAGGCGGCAAGGTCGAATCAATTGAGGTCGCGCGCTTCATGCGCGTTCTTGATCATGGTTTCATGACGGGCGGATGAAGCCTGTTTCCACTTTCGGTATCGTGCCGGTTATGCGGGAACCTTGATGATAGCGCGCAGTCCGCCGAGCGGGCTGTCTTCAAGGGTGATGTCGCCGCCATGGGAACGGGCGATGTCGCGGGCGATCGACAGGCCGAGCCCGGTGCCGCTGGCATCGAGGTTGCGGGCCTCGTCGAGCCGCACGAAGGGTTTGAACACGTCTTCGCGCCGGTCGGCGGGGATGCCCGGACCATCGTCGTCGATGGTGACCAGCAGCGAGCCGCGGCCATGGGTGGCGTTGACCTCCACCGTCTTGGCATAGCGGAAGGCGTTGCCGATGACGTTGGACATCAATCGGGCAAAGGCGTTCGGCCGCACATGCACATCGGGGTCTCCGGCAAGCGTCGTCGACAGCTTGCGCTTGCGCAGCCTGGCTTCCTCGCCGAGCTTTTCGAAATAAGCCTCGAGATCGAACCGTCCGGCGTCTTCCGAAGCCTCGCCGCGGGCAAAGGCGAGATAGCCTTCGAGCATCGACTGCATGTCGTCGATGTCCTGATCGAGCGCGGCCTTGGTCTCGGCCTTGCCGCCGGAAAGCGCCAACTGCAGCTTGAAGCGGGTGAGGATGGTTCGCAGGTCATGGCTGACACCGGTCAGCATGGCGGTGCGCTGCTCGATCTGGCGCTCGATGCGCTCGCGCATCTGCATGAAGGCAAAGCCGGCGCGGCGAACCTCCTCGGCGCCGCGCGGCCGGAAGTCACGCGGCATCGGCCGGCCCTTGCCGAAGCTTTCGGCGGCTTCGGCAAGCATCAGGATCGGCCGGATCTGGTTGCGCAGGAAGGGAATGGCGATCATCAGGAGCACCAGCGAGGTGCCGACCATCCAGATCAGGAAGATGTGGGTGTTGGAGGCATAGGCCTGGCTGCGGCGCACGAAGACGCGCAGCACCTTGCCCTCGAGCTGCACGCGCACCTCGACGATGTTGGAGTTGCCGACCGTGTCGATCCAGAACGGGCGGTTAATCTGGCGGGTGATCTCCGACGAGAGAACATCATCCAAAATCGAGAAAAACGGTTTTGGGCCAGGCGCGGGCAGCGGGTCGGGCGGCAAGAGGTCGACCTTCAACTGCATGCGGTCCTGGGCGATGCGTATGATGTTGGTGTAGTCGGCATCGCGCGGATAGGTTTCGATCAGGTCGATGATGGCGGCGATGTCGCGCACGGTGGCCTGCGACAGGCGCTGCGTCACGGTTGCCCAATGACGTTCCATGAAGACGAAGGCGACGACCGATTGCAGCAGTATCATCGGCGCGATGACGATGATCAGCGAGCGAGCATAGAGCCGCTTGGGCATATACAGCGAGACGAGGCGCCAGAAGCGGTTCCAGGCGCGCGGCACCGCCTTCAGCGTCCGCGCGGCGCGTACGCTCAAGCCGCCATTGCCCGGCTGTTCCAGTTCCGTGGTTGCCATTCGCTCATTTCGCTTGCCCGCAGCCGCTCAGCAGGCCGCAGGCGGCATTCTATTCCACGCTGAGCCGATACCCAATACCGCGCACGGTCTGCAGCCAGACCGGGTTGGACGGATCGCGCTCGATCTTGCGGCGCAGCCGGTTGATCTGGACGTCGATGGTGCGCTCGCCGACCTCCGAATCGTCACCGACAAGCTCGTGGCGGGGTATCGTCTCGCCGGCCCTTGCCGCGAAGATCGCCAGGATCTCCTGCTCGCGGTCGGTCAGCTTCAGCGCCTCGCCGCCACGCTTCAACTCGCGCCGGGCGATCTGGAAGGTGTAGGGGCCGAAGACCAACTGCTCGACCTTGGGCGTGGTCGCCGGGCCACCACGGCGAAGGATGTTGTTGATGCGCAGGATCAGCTCGCGCGGATCGAACGGCTTCGGCAGGTAGTCGTCGGCGCCGGCCTCTAGCCCTGAGATGCGGCTGTCGGTCTCCGACAGGGCCGTCAGCATCAGGATCGGTACGTTCTTTTCGGCCCGCAGCGACTTGGTCAGGTCGACGCCCGTTTCACCGGGCATCATGACGTCCAGCACCAGAAGGTCGAAGTCGAGGCCGGCAAGCTTGCGCCTGGCTTCGCCGGTATTGCCGGCGACGGTGACGCGAAAGCCGTTTTCGGTCAGATACTGCTTGAGAAGATTGCGGATGCGGGTGTCGTCGTCGACGACAAGCAGATGCGGCGCGTCGTCGTCCGGCGCGGCCGCGTGATCGACCCGTTCAGTGCTCTCCATGGCTTTTCCCTGACATTTTTGCGGACCCAACGTCGATCTGCGCCCTCAGTTCCGGATTGACCATCGCTTCGAGGAACCGTTCCACCAAGGTCCGTTCGGTTACTCCGGAATCCCCCAATGCAGCATGGATGCGGCGCGACTGTGGCCGCGCCAGCGCCAGCGCCAGCGCACGGCCCTTGGCGGTCGGATAAAGTTCGCGCTGTCGGCGGTCGCGCGGACCTTGCAACTGCACGACATGGTCGGTGTCGATCAACTGCTTGAGCACACGGGCCAAGCTCTGTTTGGTGATCTTCAGCACGTCGAGCAGTTCGGCTACCGTCAGGCCCGGCCTGCGGTTGACGAAATGCAGCACCCGGTGGTGGGCCCGGCCAAAGCCGTAGTCGGCCAGGATCTGGTCCGGATCGGAGGTGAAGTCACGATAGGCAAAGAAGAGCAGCTCGATAATGGCGAAGTCGATGCCGTCCTCGACCGACATCGCGGTCCTGATCGGTTTTCCTGCGGCTGGGCTTCGATCCGTCATTATTTCTCCGTGGGAAAGAGAGATTATGTCAGTACTATTGACGTAATTTCCCTGCAATGGTAATTTTTGACAAGCTTTTGGGCGGATTGCGAACGAAAAGGCAAGGGAAGCCGGTTTTTCCGGAATTTCCTGAGTTTGCCAGAGCGCAATTATCCGCTTACGCTCCACCATAAAAGCCGCTTTGGGCGGCCGACACGAACACACAACGATACAACTATCCGGGCTGCCGCCCGTGGGAGGTTACCATGGCATCCGTTCCCTTCGATCAACTCGATGGCTTCATCTGGATGAACGGCGAATTCGTCCAATGGGGTGACGCCAGGATCCATGTGCTGACGCACGGGCTGCATTACGCCAGCGCCGTTTTCGAGGGAGAGCGCGCCTATGGCGGTGAGATCTTCAAGCTCAACGAACACACCGAGCGCCTGCATGAATCGGCACGCCTGCTCGGTTTCAATATCCCCTATACGGTGGCCGAGCTCAACGACGCCTCTTCCACGCTTCTCAAGAAGCAGGGTTTCCAGGACGCCTATGTCCGGCCGATTGCCTGGCGCGGCAGTGAGCAGATGGGCGTCTCGGCGCAGAACAACCGCATCAACTGTGCCATCGCCATCTGGCAATGGCCGAGCTATTTCGATCCTGCGCAGAAGCTGAAAGGCATCCGTCTCGATGTGGCGGAATGGCGCCGGCCCGACCCGCGCACCGCGCCTTCCAGGTCGAAGGCCGCCGGCCTCTACATGATCTGCACCATGTCCAAGCACGCCGCCGAGGCCAAGGGCTATGCCGACGCCATGATGCTCGACTGGCGTGGCCAGGTCGCCGAAGCGACCGGAGCCAACATCTTCTTCGTCAAGGAGGGCAAGATCCACACACCAAAGCCCGACTGCTTCCTCGACGGCATCACCCGCCGCACGGTCATTGGGCTGGCCAAGGATCGCGGCCTGGAGGTGATTGAACGCGCCATCCTGCCGGAAGAGCTGGAAAGCTTCGAGCAGTGCTTCCTGACCGGGACGGCGGCGGAAGTGACGCCGGTTTCCGAGATCGGGCCTTACCGATTCGAGGTCGGCGAAATAGCCAAGAATCTTATGAATGACTATTCTGCGGCCGTTCAGCCCAAGCACGCGATCGCCGCAGAATAACGAAAGTCACAGCTTTTTTAGGAAGTAGGGGCGGTTTTCGGGCCGCCCCTTTTATTTCAGCGTTTCTGCATTTGACTTTCGTCCAATTCGGCGTCTCATGATGGTGTCGGCCCGGGAGGCTGACAGCTATGGAGGGACTAATCATATGGACATGAACACGCTTCTTCCGATCATCATACAGGTGATTACTGGCGTCATCGGTGGTCAGGCGGTCGGTGCGGCGCTCAAGACGGCGGCGATGGGTCAGCTTCCCAAAATCCTGGGCGGAGCCATTGGCGGCGTCGGCGGTGCGGCGATCCTCGGCAGCCTGCTGGGTGGCGGTGCGGTCGATCCGGCGGCTGCGGCAGCAGCAACGAGCGGTCTCGGCAGCGCGCTGAACCTGCAGAACATCGTCGGCGGCGCCGGCGGCGGCGCGATCCTGACCGCCATTCTCGGCGCGGTCATGGGCGCCATGAAGAAGTAGGCGGGCCGTTTCGGTCTTTTCAAATGGGCGGCTTCGGCCGCCCATTTCCGTTTTCGGAGCTACCGATTGTTCGTCTTTCGAGGGTGGACGCCCTTTGTCCGCGCCTCTACATCACCCGTGAACATCGAAAGGACGATCATGGGTCAGCTCAATGCCGGCATCGTGCCGGTCACACCGTTCCAGCAGAATTGTACCATCCTGTTCGACATGGATGACAAGCATGGCGTCGTCGTCGATCCTGGCGGCGATATCGACAAGGTGCTGGCGGTGCTGAAGGACAATGCGATCTCAGCCGGGGCGATCTGGATAACGCATGGCCACATCGACCATGCCGGCGGCGCAATGGAGTTGAAGGAGGCGCTCGGCGTCGAGATCATCGGTCCGCATGAGGCCGACAAGTCGCTGCTCGACAATCTGGAAAACCAAGGCAAGCGCTACGGCATCGCCGGAGCGCGCAACTGCGTGCCCGACCGGTTCCTGTCCGAAGGCGAGACCGTGTCGTTCGGCGGCCATGTGTTCGAGGTGCTGCACTGCCCCGGCCATGCACCAGGTCACGTCGTCTACTACAACCGCGCGGCCAAGTTCGTCCATGTCGGCGACGTGCTGTTCCGCGGCTCGGTCGGCCGCACCGACCTGCCGGGTGGCGACCATGCTGCACTGATCGCTTCGATCAAGGACAAGCTCCTGCCGCTCGGCGACGACATCGGCTTCATTTGCGGCCACGGTCCCGGCGGACGTTTTGGCGAGGAGAGGCGGACCAATCCGTTTCTCGTTTAGAGCAATTCACTATTTCACGGAAACGGCGGGGCCGCTCTGACCCTTTGTTCTGACTCAATTCCCAAGGGAAAACGCTTTGCGCTTTTCCCGGGAAACCGTTTCACACTTTTCCTGGAATTGCTGTAGGGCGTGCCGATATTCGCCTGCCCCAATCCTGTGATGCTCCAAACAAAAAAGCGCTGGCCTTGCGGTCAGCGCTTTTCTGTTGGGGCAGGGAAGCCCTGGTTTAGTTCGCCGTGCAGAAATGCTGTTCGCCGTCATTGCCAGTGAACGTGCCGGTGCGGGAATTGAAGGTGCGGTAGCGGTCCGAGCAGTATTCGTACCAATCACGCGTCCACGGCTCGGCATAACGATCAGCGTAGACCACCCGCGGCTCCGCATAGTAGCGGCGGACCGGGGCCGGGCGCACCACCACGTCACGATCGTAGTAACCGTCATCGTAGTAGCGGTCAGCGTCGGGCGGCGGGCGGTCATTGGCCAATGCGCCACCGATCAGCGCACCGGCCGCGAGGCCGAGCACGCCGGCGGCAATGGCATCGCCGTTGCCATGATGGCCATGATGACGGCGCCAATCACGTGCGTTGGCGGCGGGCAAGGCCGAAAGCGTGGTGGCGACCACGGCAGCGGCCAGGACGGCGGTCTTGAAAATTCGGTTCATCTCGGTCTCCTTCGTGCCGGCCCGTGTAGTTTCGGGGATGCGGTCCGGCTTTACCAAAGACTAATATGCAACCGTGGCTGAACGGGGGCTGAACGGATTTCGACGAATTTATTCACAACAGGCGTCAAAGGTCACACGCCCTCCAGGGAGCGAAAACCATCGCCGGTCCAAGCCGGCTCAGCCGACCGACAGGTTGACGGCCTTGGGTCCCTTACCGCGCTTGTCCGGCTCGGTGTCGAACGACACTTTCTGGCCATCCTCCAGGCCGGGAAGGCCGGACGCCTGCACGGCTGAAATATGGACGAAAACATCCTTCGCGCCATCATCGGGCGTGATGAAGCCGAAGCCCTTGGCATGGTTGAAGAATTTGACGGTGCCGGTCTGCGGCATGGGAAGCTCCTTTGTCCCATAAACTCCAGTCTCGGGCCGGCAAATGCCCGAGTGGAAATTTGTCCTTTATTTTAGCGTCATCGGCAAGAGAAAGTTTTGCGGGCGTCTAAAGCACGTTGCGGCACGCTTTGGGTCTTTGTTTTATGCAAGTCGTTGCCCAGAACCTGGCGGCTTGGGCGACATCACCGGCCCGCGCCTTCGATAAGGAAAAGGCGCGACGAAGATCGCCGCGCCTTTCAAAATTCAGATCCCTCTCCAGGCCAGGTGCAGGCATGGAGCCTCCGTCGCACGTCCGAGTGACATGCGGCGCCGATGGCTCAGGCTGCGCGGAGGTTGACGGCCTTGGGGCCCTTGCCCATGCGGTCCGGCTCGACGTCGAAGGTGACCTTCTGGCCGTCGACGAGCGTGCGCAAGCCGGAGGCTTCGATCGCGGAGATATGGACGAACACATCCTTGGCGCCACCATCGGGCGTGATGAAACCGAAGCCTTTGGTCGCGTTGAAGAATTTAACGGTGCCGGTCTGGGCCATTGGGGAAACTCCTTCACCCGTTCAGTCTTTGGTGGTCCCGCCCGCCGCCTGGCGCAAAGGGCAGTTCCCGGTGGTTGCTTCGGCAGTCATGCATTGGCGCATGGTCAAACCCCCCGCCGAAAACGGGGCCGTCAGAGATTCACAGTATCGGGGAAAGGTCGTCCAAAACGTTCCGCTCTCCGGGTCGCAAATGCCCGAACACGGAATTTATCGCACGGAAACGTGATGGTTGCAAGATACCGCCGCGGGCCGCCGTACTGGCGCATCCCGACGCATCAATCGACTGACCTGAGCATCGATGGGCTCGGCATAGGCTTGCTTGCCGGCCGGGTCATCGGCCAGAGCCGGGCCACGAATGGGCCAGACATCGCGGCGCGCTGACCTCCCTTGCGGTCCAGGCGCCGTTATCGTTTGCCGAGCTCAAACGGGGGTTGCATTTGGCAAGGGAATGGCGAGGATCGGTAACCGGGGACCGATCGTGGGAGATCATCATGAAATTTCTGGCGGCAATCTTTTCGCGGCAGGGTTTTGTCATCTTGTTGCTGTCGGCAATTCTTGCCGCCTGCACCGTTGTCGTCGATGAGGGACCAGGGCCACGCCCGCGTCCGCCACGGCCCGAGCCGCAATATTGCAGCAAGCAGTACGAGCCGGTCTGTGCCCGGCGCGGCGGCGATCGCCAGACCTTCGCCAATGCCTGTCTTGCCGACCGGGCTGGCTACCGCATCGTGCGCGACGGTCCGTGCCGCGACAGCGGCGGTGGCGGTGGCGGTGGCGGTGAAGAGCAGACGTTCTGCACCCGCGAATATGCTCCGGTCTGCGGCCGCCGGCATGGCGCGATGCGCACCTTCCCCAATTCCTGCGAAGCCCGCGCCGCGGACTATCGCGTCGTTGGCGACGGGCCGTGCTGAGAACGCTGCGCGTTGTTGAGGACGACAGGCGTCAAGCCGTTGGCTTCACCTGGCGACAGTAGGCGATGAACTCGGACGCGGGCATGGGTTTGGCGAACAGCCAGCCCTGGCCGTAGTCGACGTCGCGCGCCGCGAGGTAGTCGGCCTGCGCCTGCGTTTCCACGCCCTCGGCAACGATCTTCAGCTTCAGTGTCTTGGCCATGTCGATGATATGCGGGGTGACGGAACTGGTGGCGGAATTCGTGCTGATCGTATCGATGAACGATTTGTCGATCTTGAGCGCATCGAGCGGCAGCCCCTCGAGATAGGACAGGCTGGAATAGCCGGTACCGAAGTCGTCGATTGCCACTGCGTGCCCCAGTTCGCGGGCACGAATGAGCGTCGAGCGCGCCGAGTTGATATCGACGAAACCTCGCTCCGTGGCCTCGAGCCAGATTTGCTGGGGCCGGATTCCGGTGTGCTGCAACGCCTTTTCGATAATAGGCAGGACCCGCGCGGTGCCGACATCGGTTGCGCTGAGATTGATGGCGATGTGAAGCGAGCGATCGGCGACCAGGAGCCTGTTCAGGTCGAACACAACCATCGCAATGACCTGATCGGTGATCGCCGTGATCAGGCCGCTCTCTTCCGCCAGCGGAATGAAAAGATCGGGCCGTACCAGGGAGCCATTCGGCCGCTTCCAGCGCACCAGCGCTTCCGCGCCGATGCAATTGCCGGTCCTGAGCTCGACGATCGGCTGATAGTGGACGATGAATTCGTGCTTGCGCACGGCGATCTGCAATTCTCCCAAGGGCGAAAGCCGCCTTCGTGACAGCCACACAACCACGCCGATGATGAAGGCAGCCATGAAGGCGCCGAGCGGGAGCAGCATGAATTGCTGCTTGCGAACGCTGCCCAGGATTTGGCTTGTCGGTTCGGTGGCGACAGCAATCCAGTCCGTCCCGCGCGCCGTGGCAAACAAGAGATCGTCATCGATGCCTTCGCCGGGACCGGCGATGATCTTCTCGATACGAGCAGGATTCGGGCCGTTCAATGCGCCAAGCAGGATGCCCGTTTGCGTCGTCAAGGCGAGCTGGACACCAGGATCGACGATGACGTCGACAAAGCGTACCGGATCGACAAGGACGTTGTGATCCCTGTATCGCAGCGCCATCAGAAAATGGTCATCGCTCATCACCGGCTGCATGCGGGCGGTGACGGCAATGCTGTCCCTGGTGGTGAAGTCAGGGGTGGATTGCGCAACGCGCCCTTCGGTCGGTCCCCAGGAAGAGCATTTGAGCAGGCCGTTTTCGAAATAGCCCATTTCTTCGATCGGGCGCGTGTTGATGGTGAGTTGCCGCATACGGGCTATATGGTCCGCCGAACAGCGGATGCCGGTGAACTGGTCGATCTGCCGCAAGGCGGCGGTCGCATCGTTGAGCGAGATGTCGGCCCTGGCGATGGCGCGGCTGGCGAACAGCTGCAGCCGCCCATGTTCCTTTTGGACGGCCTGAATCCAAGCGAGATGAAACATAGCTGCGATTGGCAAGATGGCGCCCAGCATGGCCAACACCACCGCCGTCACGATGATGCGCGACCTGTCCATGCGCCTCCTGCTTTCGGGTATGAGCGGCGATCGTGGGTGGTCGCCCGCAACGTCTCGGCCACCAATCGCGGCAGCGGCCCGGTTCAGGCGGATCTTAGGGCCTCGATCTTACGTGAACTTTAATGGAGTCGTGGGGCAGCACCGCTGCTCTAAACCGGATAGGCGCCGTCGGCCGGGCCGGCATAGAGCTCGCTGCCACTGTCGTCGCAGATGCGCAGGCGATCGGGGATTTGCGGCATCGCCAGCGTGTGGAACAGCGCGGTGGCGTCCTGCAGCGCGGCGCGCAGGTTCGGCGCCTCCAGCGATACCTTGTCGAGAGTGGCTTCGTCGGCGTCGCGCAACCGGTAGAACTCGATGACGAAATTCAAGCGCGCCTCCGTGGTAGAGCATTGCGCAGGCCTGTCCAGTCAATTCGCCACCTCACAGAGGACGACGGAAAGGGCGCACGAGGCGCGCCCTCCAGTTTGTCAGCCTTTCGACTTCGGCTTCAAGCTGCTCTCCGCCTGCTTGACCGACGAACCGAACGGGGAGGCGGGCTTTGCCACGACCTTGTCCTTCTTCGGCTTGCGTGTCTCGCGGTTGCTACGCTGTTGACCTTTGGACATGTCGTGCTCCTGCTTCAGTGTTGGCTTGGCGGTGGGGTCTCAGACGAGCGGGTTGCTGGCAACAACGGGGTTGTCGGCAACAACCGGATCTGCCGGTTCGAGATTGTCTTCGGTGGTGACCCGCTCATAGGTCTCCTGCTCGCTGCGGATGCGGTATTGCGGCGAACCATCCTTGACCGGCAGCCTGCTCTTGATCTGGAACAGTTCGGCGGTCTTCTGGACGAGGCCGGTGCGGCTCTTCATGCGCACGGTCTGACCGATTGCAAACTGGTGCGCGGGCGTGTCGGTGCGCGGGCGCGCATTCTGCTGGAAACGGATCATGCTGCATTCTCCCTGTCGCGCTTCAGCGCTGTTTCGAGTTCGAGGTAATCGATGGCGACAAGCTGGCTGGTGGGCGGGCTTTTCGCTGCCCTTGCCGGCAGATGGATGAAAGTGGCGACGCGGCGCCAGGCAAGCCGCGACATGCCCTCGATCAGCTCTTCGTCGTGGTCGATGTCGTAGTCGCCGGCAGGCAGCTGCCCTTCCAGTCCGCCGAGCACGAAAGGTGCGGTGAAGTGCGCGATGGAGTGGGTGGTGCGGTCCGGCATTGTCTTACCTATGCAAAGCAGCGGTCCTGAAAACAAAAAAGCGGGGACGAGCCCCGCTTTCCTATTTCCGGCAGTCGCTGGAAATAAGCCTCTTTCGAGAGCTGCCAGTACATCCGTGGTCAGCGTTCATCGAATTCGGCCGGATCAGATCAATTGCAAATTGGCGGCCGACTCGCGGCCCTTGGTGTCACGCTCCAACTCGAACTGCAGCTTCTGGCCTTCGGCGAGGCCGGGGAAGCCGGCGCGCTCCAGTGCGCTGACATGGACAAAGACGTCCTTGCCGCCATCGGTCGGCTGAATGAAGCCGGTCTGACCATTGTAGAACTTCACGGTTCCGGTGTTCATGTCGGTCTTTCGAAGAAAGAGAATGGTCGCGCGGAGCGAATATGCCGCGCGCCCGGTATCGATGATTTGGAATGAGATTGGCGGGCCGAGAACCTCTGACGCCGCGAGATGCCAATTCTGGCCCAAAGCGATCCTGCACAGATAGGTCTTTGTTGTAATTTAATCAAGGCGTTTTAAAATAAAAATGGGCTTCATTCAAAAAATTGCGCGCTGTAACTATCAGAAAAATGATGATACAAATTCGTACAATTCAAAAACTGTTTGAAGCTTAGCGGGAATAATTCTCCCGGTATTTTCATTTTTCTTGTGAGTTGAAGAAGGAGACCTCGAGATGTCCGTAAAGACGCCAACAGGCACCCCCGTAACGATCACGCCGGTCGCAAAGCCGGTAATGGCAAAGCCGATGGTTGTCCTGTCGCCGCGGCTGACTGTCAGAAGTGACGAGGCGGCAAAGCGAAGGATCGCCGACACCGATGGAACGGTTCGGCGTGCCAGGCAGGTTGCCGAGACCAATCGCCTGATTTGATCTTTCCGCACCGACGAAAGGGCGAGACAGCAAGCGAAGCCTTGAACCTGGCGCGCCAATGGCCTAGATCGCCACAGGCGGATAAAACACGGCAGGTTTCCCATCAACAGAGATCAAAGACGAGCGGCGGGTGCGGGAGCCAGGTCTGGCGCAGGCGGACAGCCGCCGCTGGGCCTCGACCAGTATGTGCAGCAGGCGTTGCAACTGCATCAGGCGGGGCGCCGGCAAGAGGCTGAGACGATCTACCGGCAGGTGCTGGCGCGTCAGCCCAAGCATGCGGCCGCGGCGCATTTCCTGGGACTGCTGCTGCACCAGACCGGGCGCAGCGAAGAAGGGCTGGATCTCATCGAACGGTCGGTGAGCCTGCAGCCGACGAATCCCGATTTCCTCAACAATTTCGGTACGGTGATGCGCGACCTCGGCCGCCCTGCTGCGGCCATCGATTTCTTCCGCGGTGCGGTGGATCTGCGGCCGGACCAGCTCGCGGCGCGCGACAATCTCGGCTCATCGCTGAAGCAGGTCGGCCAGTTCGAAGAGGCCGAAGAGATTTATCGCGGCACGGTTGCACGCAACCCATTTCACGTGCGCGCCCGCATCGGGCTTGCCGAAACCCTGCAGGAAGCCGGGCGGCTGGATGAGGCGCTCGCCGTCTTCCGCGAAGCGCTGGCGATACGCCCCAAGGATGCCGACCTGCTGCACGGGCTCGGCGTCGGGCTGATGGAAAAGGGCAAGCTCGACGAGGCGGCCGACCTGTTCCGGCAGGCGTTGGCGATCAACCCCGCCATGGCCACAGCCTGGCTGATGCTGACGCAGGTCAAGCGCCAGAAGGAGCGCGACAGCGAGCTTGGGGGCATGGAAGCCCAGCATGCCAAAGCGCCGCAGGACAGCCTGGCACGCATGCAGCTGTCCTTCGGACTCGGCAAGGCGAATGACGATCTCAGGGATTATGGCCGGGCCTTCGACTATTTCGCCGAAGGCAATGCGATCCGCCGCAAAGGCATCAACTACGACCAGGCCAGGACGCGGGCCGAATTCGAGGCGATGAAGGCCACCTTCGATGCCGGCTTCTTCGAGAAGCACAGGCCCAGCTCAATCAGCGACGACACGCCGATCTTCATTGTCGGCATGCCGCGTTCGGGCACGACGCTGGTCGAGCAGATCATTGCCAGCCATCCGGAGGTCTATGGCGCAGGCGAGCTCAGCATCTTGAAGAAGGCGGTCGGCAGGCAGTTCCCGGCGACCATGCCGGGTGGCTTCCCATGGGGCGTATCGGATATGGGCGATGCGGATTTTGCCGAGGCAGGCCAAGCCTATCTCGACATGCTGCATGCCCGCTATCCGAACATGCGTCACGTCACCGACAAAATGCCAGGCAACTTCCTGCTTGTCGGCTTCATCCACATGATGATGCCGAAGGCCAGGATCATCCACTGCGCGCGCGATGCGGCGGCCACCTGCCTGTCGATCTACAAGGTGCATTTCCGCGGCGACAGCCATCGCTATGGCTACGATCTCGGCGAGCTCGCCGACTTCCACAATCTCTACACCGACATCATGAGGCATTGGCACACGGTGCTGCCGGGCGTCGTGCATGATGTACGCTACGAGGATTTTGTCGCCGACCAGGACGGACAGACGCGGGCATTGATCGCTCATCTTGGCCTGCCCTGGGACGACGCGGCACTATCGTTCCACGAGACCGACCGACCGGTTCGCACGGCTTCAGCCGCACAGGTGCGCCAGCCGATGTATCAGGGATCGGTCGATCTGTGGAAGCGCTATGGAGACCGGCTCAAGCCGCTGCTGGACAAGCTGGATTAGCGCAACGCTATCTAGCTGATCGTGGCCTTAGCGATGGCCTAAGCACCCGCGTCGTGATCCTAAGGTCTTCGCGACGGAGCTTCGCTCCTGCTTCGCCCTAGGATGACGAAGCTGAGAGGCTTCTTCTAATCTGTTACCGGCTGCTCAAAGCTCAATGAATGGCTTGAAGCCACCGAAGATCATGCGCTTGCCGTCGAACGGCATGTCCGCCCAATCGGCCTTCAAGCGGGGATCTGCCATCACCTTGGCCATGACGGCATCGCGGCTCTCCCGCGACTCATAGACGGCCCAGGCGAAGACGACGATCTCGTCGTCCTTGGCCTGCACGGCACGCGGGAAGGACGTGACCTCGCCATAGGGCACGTCGTCGCCGATGCATTCGACATAGGCGAGCGCGCCGTGTTCCCTCCAGATAGGCCCTGCGAGGTTGGCCAGCTTCTTGTAGTCATCGAGTTTTGCCTTGGATACGGCAAGTACGAAACCATCGACATAGGACATTTTGGATCTCCTCCTGGAAGTTCACAGGGCCTCACCGGCGCCGGCCGGTGAGGGGCTCGGGCCATCGGCGGCAGATCAGGCTTTCTTCACCGGCGCGTTCATCGCCCATTCGACCCCGAACGGGTCGCGCATATTGCCCCACTGATCGCCCCAGAACATGACTTGGAGCGGCACGGCGACTTCGCAGCCGGCATCGACGGCGCGCTTCCACCAGGCTTCGATGTCGTCGCTGCCGAGGTGAAGCTGCATGGTGTAACCCTGCGGCTTGACGGCGGGCATTCCGTTTTCCGGATAGAAATCGGAGAGCATGAGGGTCGAGCCATTGATGTGGAGGTGAATGTGCATGGTGCGGCCTTTTTCGTCCGCCGGGTAGGCAAAGACCTGCTCCGCGCCGAAGGCCTTCTTGTAGAATTCGGCAGCCTTGAAGGCGCCATCCAGCTGCAGATAGGGGGTCAATCCGCCGAGCACTTTGGCCGCGGGCTGAACGGGGGTCTGATCAGTCATTTGTTGTTCCTCTTTGCGTTTGGCCTTGCGAGCCATAGGACGGATCGGACGGCGGCGATCCTACATGGCGGCGAAATTTTTTTGGCGGTCGCCCTTGATAATCCCGGACAGCCGCGGGCTCGAGCGAGAGGCGTGAAACGAACTTGCGTCGGCGGCGCCCAATCAGAGCGCAATTCTCTCGGCTCGCAGGCTAGAACAGATGGATCACGCGAACGCCTCTTCAACCCCAGGACGACAATGATCCTCTACTATCAGACCCACTCACCCTTCGCGCGCAAGGCGCTCGTCTTTGCCCATGAGGCCGGCATTGCCGATCGGCTGGAGGTCATTCATCACGAGACCAGTCCGACCCTGCGCAATGCGCGCGTCTACGCCGAATCCCCTCGGCAAAGTGCCGGTGCTGTTGCGGCCCAACGCGTCGCCGATCTTCGATTCCGATGTTATCTGCGCCTATCTCGACACACTGCATGACGGCCGCAAGCTGCTGCCGCAGGACGGCGAGGCGCGCTGGCAGGCGTTGCGGCTTCAGTCGGTCGCCCAGGGCCTCGCGCAGACAGGCATCGCTTTGCGCTGGGAGACAGAAAGGAGACCCGAAAAGCTGCGCTATGGTGCTCTCGCCGACGGATACCGGGAAAAGATCGAGGCGAGCTACGACTGGATCGAAAGCGCGCTGGACGACGAGGCACCGCTCCATGTCGGCCACATCGCCTTGGCCACCACGCTGTCCTGGATGGCGTTCCGCCACCTGCCGCCTTTTCGCTCGCGGGCGCGGCTGACGCACTGGTTCGAGGCTTTCGAAAAACGCGTATCGATGCAGGCGACACCGCTTTCAGGTGATACGCATGACTGACTGGCGCCTCGCGAGGTCAGGGGCGGCGGCCGTTCTGCGCGTCGAAGACGTCCGGAAAGCCGATATCCTTGCGTAGCGAGGCCGGCAGCGAAAGCAGGATGCGCTCGCTGCGGTGACGAGCGCGCGCTGCCGCATACCGGGTTGCGACGCGACCGATGGATGAAAGAACCGACATGATAATTCTCCCTGGGTTGGCGCCGGCATCATCGTGTCGGCATCCCAAGGACGCGATGGGCTGAGGCTATCCGACAGACCGTCGAGATTTTTTATCGCGGCGTCTGATGGTCTGTCCGAATGCTGCCGTGCGGACCTACGCAACCCTGAGCGTAGGGATCGCTGAAACATCAACTTCACGCTCTGCGTGCCAAGCATCGAAAGCCGCTTGCATTCGAAGCCAGATCGCGGCGCCGTCGCCGAACAGCTTCCCGAGGCGAGCGGCCACAGCCGGCGAAACCGGCTTCTTTTCGCGGATGATGTCATAGAGCTGCTGCCGGGAGATCCCGAGCAGATTTGCAATTTCCACCTTGGTCTTTCCAGTTGCCGGGATAATGTCCTCAAGCAGCGCTCCCGGGTGGGAGGGACAACGCTCAATAGGACGCGTCGGCTCGTGCACGGTCATAAGTCGAACTTCTCCAATCTGGCCGCCTCAGTGATATTGCTCGAAATCGACGCGGGCGGCGTCCTTGCCGTCGAACTCGAATGTGATGCACCACGGGCCGTTGACGTGGACCGTGTAGCGGATGGGATCGAAGCCTTTCAGCGGGTGGAAATCGAAGCCGGGGAGGTTCATCTCCTCCGGCTTCTTCGAAGCTTCCAGGCGGTCAAGCCGGACAAGAATGCGCTTGTGCATCTTGGCGTCGATCTTGCCGGTCTTTCCGGTTCGAAAGAGGTCCGACAGCGCCTTGTTCTTGAAGGACTTGGTCATCGATATGTGTAAACAGATTGCTTACAAGAAACAAGGTCTGTAAGCAAATAATTTACATGCCAGTCGACCTCCGTTGGCCTCATCCTGCCGTTTCGGCCACTGAGCGGAAGAACTCCTCGGGGTCCTCGACTTCGGTCAGCTTTCGTTTGTCGATCAGCCAGAAGCGGTTGCCGATGGCGCGGATGAAGGAGCGGTCGTGCGAGGCGAGCACACAGCTTGCCTGATGCGCCAGGAGTTCCGCTTCCAGCGCTTCCTGGCCGTCGATGTCGAGGTGGTTGGTCGGCTCGTCCAGCAGATAGAAGTTGGGATTGGCGAGCCTCAGCGCCAGCATCATCAGCCGTGCCTTCTGGCCGCCGGACAGCACGCCGATCTTTTTCTCCTGCATCTCGATGACCACGCCGGCGCCGGCCAGCAACGACCGTGCGCGCTGCTCGCCGACATCGTAGCGGCGCGAGACCATCGCCAGCGGCGTGTCGTCGCCGCTGATGCCCGACAGCGCCTGATCGCTGTAGCCGAGCACCGTTGACGGCGTCACCTTCACATTCCGCACCGTGTCCGGTTCGACAATGGCATTGCGGATCAGGGTGACGAAGCGCGACTTGCCGACGCCGTTGCGGCCTAGCAGCACGATGCGGTTGCCCTGGCAGATGTGGCGCTTGCCGGTCCGAAACAGCAGCGTGCCATCGGGTGTTTCGACAGCCGCGTCATCGAGCGTGATCAGCACTTTGGCGTGGGTGCCGCGATTGGCCAGTTTTATGGCACCCGCCGACTTCTCGCGATGCGCCGGGTTCGCCGCTTCCTCCAGTTTTTCGGCCCGCTGGCTGAGTTGCCTGGTCTTGACCGTCAGCAGGTCGCTGCCTGAATTGATGCCGATGTTGTTGAGCTTGGCCGCCTGCCGGCGCAATTGCTGCGCCACCTTCATGTCGCGCTGGAACTTGCGCTCGGTCGAGGCGTCGACCTCGTCGAGCGCCCGCCTGGCGCGGGAATAGGGCAAGGCAAACACGGGCGACTGTTCCGGGCGCAGGAACAGCGTCCGGTTGGTGGCGGCGTCGAGAAAGGCGCGGTCGTGGCTGGCAATGACGACCGGCACCTCACGCGGCAATGCGTTGAGCCAGGTTTCCAACTGGCTGATGCGAGCAAGGTCGAGATGGTTGGTCGGCTCGTCGAGCAGCAGCACGTCCGGATCTGTCACCCAGGCGCGGGCGATCAGCGCCAGTCTCTGCCAACCGCCGCTCAGCGCCTGCATTGGCCGCTCGCGCATCGGCTCCGGCACGTCGAGTGAATCGAGAACCACGTCGACGCGCCACAACTCGCTTTCAGCCTGCTCGGGCGGCAAGGCGTCGGCCACGACCTGATGGAAGCTGCGGCTGAGAAGGGCCGGGGCAATGGATTGCTCGACATGACCGACGCGCAGGCCGCGCGTGCGGGTGATGTCACCGGAGGTCGGCTCCATCTCGCCGGTCAGGCATTTCAGCAAGGTCGACTTGCCGCGGCCATTGGCGGCGACAATGCCGAGCCGGTCGCCGGAGCCGATGGTGAGGTCGAGATTGGCAAACAGCGGCGCACTCATGGTGACGCCGAGGGATTTGAGGCTGATCAGGGCCATTTTGATTTCTCTGGTCTTGCCGGAGACATCTCCGGTCCACTTTGACGGTGCGCGTGCTGGCCATCAGGCTCGGCGTTGCAACACCACGAAGGGCAGACCAAAAAATCGAAGCGGGAAAAACCCGGACCGTCCCTGGTCAGCCCTGCAAGCTAGCTCGCAGGGCAGAAATCGGGCCACGCTGACGATGGTGACGATGAAACGTAAACACGTGAGCCCTCCTTTCAAGACGTTCGAGTGTGTGGAGCGATTACACCAAAGGCGAGGCTGGTGGCAAGGGGGGCGGCCCAGGAGGGAGCGATGCGGTGAAGCTGCCAATCTCCCCCTAGTGGGGGAGATATCCGGCAGGACAGAGGGGGGCGCTGTCCCGCCGGCATTTCGAATAATTTGAACCTACTTCCCCGGCCGTCCCGTCTTCCCCGGCCGGCGTTTGTCGCGGCGTGCGTCGCCTGGATCCTCGTATGAGCCGATGCCGGCGCGCTGGCGAACGATTGGCTTAGCGGAATCGTCGCGTTCCTTCGCGCCCCCCTCTGCCCTGCCGGGCATCTCCCCCACTTGGGGGGAGATTGGCTGCGGCTTGGCCGGCACTTTTCCTTCGACCGGCTTTTCCGTCCGCCGTACAGTCATTTCATCGAGCGAGTTCTTCTTGAACAGTGGCTTGGTGACGTCGCCGGGAATGCCGAAGTCGGAGCCGTGCGCCTCTTCGGCCGACTGTTTCTTGAACAGCGAGCGTGACACCGCGCCGGCCGGCGTCGGCATGTCGGTGCCCGGGCCCATATCGTCGATCGAGGGTTTCGAAAACAGCGGCTTCTTCACCGGTACGGCGCCGTCGGCGCCCATCTCGTCGAGATCAGGCTTGCGGAAGAGGTTGGGCCGGGCAGCCTTGGCCGCCTCTTCTGCGGCACGCGCCGCGTCGAGCTTGCGGAAACGCTCCTGTTCCTCTGCTGTCCGATGTTTGGCCACGCCCTTGTTGTGCTTGCCCTTTTCGCGGCCTGAGGCAGGACTTTCCATATCGGCGTATTTGGCCAGTGGGTCTTCGGAGATGGACAATTCCATCTCTCGCAGACGCTTGATCTCGTCGCGGATACGAGCCGCCTTCTCGAAGTCGAGATTGGCGGCGGCATCGCGCATCTGTTTCTCCATCGCGTCGAGATGGGCCTTCAGATTGTTGCCCATCATGGCGCCGGCGCTGTCGGTGAACTGCGAGATGTCGGCGCGGACATGGTCTTTTTCGTAGACCGAATCCAGGATGTCGGAGATGCGCGACTTGACCGATTCCGGGGTGATGCCGTTGGCCGCGTTCCACTCCACCTGCTTTTCGCGGCGGCGGTTGGTTTCGGCCATCGCCCGTTCCATCGAGCCGGTCACCTGGTCGGCATAGAGGATGACCTTGCCGTCGACGTTTCTGGCGGCGCGGCCGATGGTCTGGATCAGTGAGGTTTCCGAGCGCAGGAAACCTTCCTTGTCGGCGTCGAGAATGGCGACGAAGCCGCATTCGGGAATGTCGAGGCCCTCGCGCAGCAGGTTGATGCCGACCAGCACGTCGAAGGCGCCGAGGCGCAAATCGCGCAGGATCTCGATGCGCTCCAGCGTGTCGATGTCGGAGTGCATGTAGCGGACACGGATGCCTTGTTCATGCAGATATTCGGTCAAATCCTCGGCCATGCGCTTGGTCAGCACCGTCACCAGCGTGCGGTAGCCGGCCTTGGTGGTGTCGCGGATTTCGCCGACGACATCGTCGACCTGGGTCTTGGCCGGGCGAACCTCGACCGGAGGATCGATCAGGCCGGTCGGGCGGATGACCTGTTCGGCGAAGACGCCGCCGGCCTGCTCCATTTCCCAGCCGCCAGGGGTCGCCGAGACGGCGACCGAAAGCGGACGCATGGCATCCCATTCCTCAAAGCGCAGCGGCCGGTTGTCCATGCAGGACGGCAGACGGAAGCCGTATTCGGCCAGTGTCGCCTTGCGGCGAAAGTCGCCGCGATACATGCCGCCGATCTGCGGCACGGTGACATGGCTTTCGTCGATGAAGACCAGCGCGTTGTCGGGAATGTACTCGAACAGCGTCGGCGGCGGATCACCCGGCTGGCGGCCGGTGAGATAGCGCGAATAGTTCTCGATGCCGGCGCAGGAGCCGGTGGCCTCCAGCATCTCGAGGTCGAAGCGGCAGCGCTGTTCCAGCCGCTGCGCCTCAAGCAGGCGGCCGGCCCGCTCGAGTTCGACCAGCCGGTGCTTGAGCTCTTCCTTGATCGACTTGATCGCCTGGTTCAGCGTCGGGCGCGGCGTCACATAGTGCGAATTGGCGTAGATCTTGACGCTTTTCAGCTCGCCGGTCTTCTGGCCGGTCAGCGGGTCGAACTCGGTGATCTGCTCGATCTCGTCGCCGAACATCGAGATGCGCCAGGCGCGGTCTTCCAGGTGCGCCGGGAAGATCTCGATCGTGTCGCCGCGCACCCGGAACGAGCCGCGGACGAAATTGATGTCCTGGCGCTTGTACTGCTGGGCGACGAGATCGGCGAGCAGCGCGCGCTGGTCGAGCCGGTCGCCGATCTGCATCTGGAAGGTCATCGCCGTGTAGGTCTCGACCGAGCCGATACCGTAGATGCAGGACACCGAGGCGACGATGATGACGTCGTCGCGCTCGAGCAGCGAACGCGTCGCCGAATGGCGCATGCGGTCGATCTGCTCGTTGATCGAAGATTCCTTCTCGATGAAGGTGTCGGTGCGCGGGACGTAGGCTTCCGGCTGGTAATAGTCGTAGTAGGAGACGAAATACTCGACGGCGTTTTCCGGGAAGAATTTCTTGAACTCGGAATAGAGCTGCGCCGCCAGCGTCTTGTTCGGCGCCAGGATCAAGGCAGGGCGCTGCGTCTCCTCGATCACCTTGGCCATGGTGAAGGTTTTTCCGGAGCCGGTGACGCCGAGCAGCACCTGGGTCCGGTCGTTGTTGTCGACGCCTTCGACCAGATCCTTGATCGCGGTCGGCTGATCGCCGGCCGGCTCGAAGTCCGACACCATCTTGATGGCAATGCCGCCTTCGGACTTTTCCGGGCGGGCAGGGCGGTGCGGCGTCCACAGCACACCGTCCTTGTGCAGCGGATTGCCGGATTCGATCAGCGCCGACAGTGCCGCCACCGTCGCGGTGACGCTGCCCGAAGCCATGGTCTCGGCGTCTTCCAGCGAAATGTCGAGACCCGCGACCGGGTTGAGGCCCGCTGCCGTGCGCTCCCTCGCCGTCGCCGCCCCACCCATCGAGGTGCCGCGCGAACTGCGTCCCGGCGAGCTTGAACGCTCGGGTATCTTCTTCGACGGCTTCGGCGATTTGCCGCCGTCGCCCTTGCCGGCAAGACGCCCTTCCTTCTCGGCCTCCTGCTCGATCTGCTCGGCCCAATCCGCGATCGAACCGGTCAGCGGCGTGCCAGAGAGCTCCGGCTGCGGCATCTCGGCGAAGCCGCCTCTGTGCAGCGGTTCCGAAGCGTCCAGGAAATCGGTCAGCGGGCTGCGGCGCTTCGGCGCGGCGCGGTCGTCATTCGCCGTCGGCGACGTTTTCTGATCGGGAGATTTGGCCATGTCCCGAATATGGGATTTCCTGGCCAAAATGGAAAGAGCGCGGTGGGGAGAGGCGTGCCGGACAGCGCTGCTCCTGACAGCAGGCTGTCAGGAGCAGGCGGGAAGGTACGCCCGAAAGCCTCTTGTCGCTACACGCCCCTGGCGGCTGATGCGACCTGCGTCGCCGACCCGTTCAGGCGCGGCACCACGACGAGGCGTTTGATCTTGCCCTTCTTGAAGGCGGCGAGGAAACGCGCATAATCCTTGAAGGCGACGCAGCCGCTCGACTGGGCGTAGCGGCCCCGAAGCAGATACGTATGGGCCAGAAACCCGTCGCGATTGTACTTGTTGCGGCCATCGACCGGCGTCAGGCGCAAGGCCTCCACACCATGAAAGCGCGACTCGCGCAGCGACAGATTGTAGGTGTTGGGCGGTGTCGGTCCGCGGTTCTTCTGGTCGGCATAGCGCGGCTGGTCCGTCATCGCGCCGATGCCAGAATGCGCCTCGAGCCTTGAGCCGTCAGGCATGTAGACGGTGGCGGCGCTGATATCGTAGACGGCGACGCCATTGCCGGCGCCGCTTCTGGATCCCGGCGAGTTGAACAGATTTCTGAACGCCTTGCCAAGGCCGCCCGAAGGCGTGTCCGGCTTGGCGTAGGCCAGCACATCGCCGCCATCGGCCGGCCGGCCTTGCCGCGCCGGTTTTGCCGGCTGGGCCTGCTGGACCGTCTCACGCGCCGGCTTCGATTGCTGGGCGGGCTTGGGCTGCTGAACAGATTTGGGCTGCTGGACCGGCTTAGGCTGCTGCTGCACGATTTTGGGCTGCGGCGGGTCGAATTGCGGGCGGCGGGTCGGCAACGGCACGTCGTCGGTCAGCGCGTCCGGCAGCGAGGCGGCATCGCCGGGTTGATCCTGCTGGGTTTCGACGGGCGAAACCGCGATATCGGCTGACGATTCCTCGATCGGCAGCGGTGAGGCAAACGCCTCGGCGTCGACCGGCAGCGACTGCACGAGGGCAAGGGCCAACTGCGAATTGTCAGGCGTATCGGATTGGGCAAAGCCCATCGGCGGCGGTGCGGTCTGCACGACCACCGAGCCGGTATCCAGCCGGGCGAAACGTTCGGCTGCCGGAACTGGCATGTTATCGGACAGGCTGGCCGTGACCTGGACGGACGGCACTAGCGACGCCTCGGCAATTCGCGGTGCGACGGTGGAGATCACCGGGCGCGTGTTGGCAGTGGCGGCAGGCTTTCCGGCGTCGGCAAAGGCAGCGGCCAGCTTCATCGGCGAAAGCGACGCTTCCATGCGTTCAAAGCGCTCCTGCGCCTTCGACTTCACGGCGGCGGGCGTCGGCTTTGCCTGCGCCACAAGGCGTTCGGATTTTTCCGCCTGCGAGCTTACCCTGGCCAGCTTGAAACAGCTGGCGCCGCACTGCACCGAATGATCATGCAGGGCCTGAGTGCCGCCATTGGCATTGGCCAGCACGAAGGGTGCTTTCAAAAAGTGCTGTTTCAGCGGATCGGTAAGTGCGAGCGATCCCGGCATGGACAGCGTCTGGGGCAGGCCAACCGAAGTCGCCGACAGCGAGGCGCCGACGGAACTGAGGCCGGCCATGGTGCCGATCAGCCAAAGGCCGATGGCGGTGCTGGCGCAAGGCAGCGCGACCCAGCGAGCCACCCGGCCAGCGTTGAAGGAAGAGGAACGCGGAGCATCGACGAACTCGCCGCCCTCACGCTGTCCCCGGTTTTTTTTGTGTGTACTCAACAACGCCATGCAACCAATCTCGCTTCAATCGGTTTCCCCGTACGTGGCCTTGAGAGCCGCGACGACCATTCTGTGAGTGATCCCAGGTGGTCCCCGACGCGTTTGCCGCGTCTGTAGTTGGTTGCCGATTGCTTCAAAATATGGACAAAGTTGGTTAATCAATTCCTCTCAAAACCAACGACGAGATGTGGATTTGGGCCAAATTTGGCTTCGTCCACGGCCAGGAAAGTGGTGTTGTCGCCCTTCCGACCTGGTTTTGCTGCCTGTTTTTGGCGGCCGAGTCAAGCAAAACAGCCGCTGCTAATTTTTGCGAAGCGCCTTCGCGCGGCATCTGCAGTGAGTGACTGCCAGCAGACATCGCCTGGGAAAGGCGCCTGCTTCCAGTAAAAATGTTGCCGGTCTTGCCAAGATTTCCCCTGCGGAAGGGCCTGAAGCAGCCCGTCCTCAGTTGAACCAGAGCGCAAACGTCAAAAACCCGCCGCCGCCGAACTGGCGCTGGATCTGGTCGAAATCGTCGCTGGTCACGAGTTCGCCGCTTTCGAGGTAGGGCGCGATGGCCGGGCCGGTGATCGACAGCACCAGATCGAAGTTTTTCGGGTCATCGAAGAAGCGCTTCATGTTGATGCCTAGGCCAGTGCTGGCGGTGACGCGGAAATGCGGCAGCAGCTTGCGGCCTTCCAGGAGATCCTCGGCCATGGTCAAGGCGGCGAGCCAGGCCTGAACCTGCTCCTCGCCGACTTCGAGGCCGGTGAGTGGGTTCTCGCCCTTCTGCTGCGGTCCAGGCAGCCATTCGCGGTCATTGTCGGTCTCGGCACGGATCGCCTTCCAGTCCTCACGCGACAGCCGGATCATTTCCAGCAAATGGCGGCGCGCCGCTTGCCGGCGCGCCGGTTCGACCACCGGCCAGTTGACGAGATGCACCATCGAGATGAAATCGGCGATGCGCCATTCCGACGAGAAGATGCTCGAGCCCATGTCGCCGGCCGGCGGCACCAGAATATCCTGCAACGGCAGCTTGGCGCGCGGGAACAGCATGTGGAACGAGCCGTCGAAGGTGCTCCTGAAATCATGCGCAAGCCAGAAATCGGCCTGCGCCATCAGGAACTCGGCATAGCCCTGCAGCCAGTATCCGTCGGCGCGGTCGAAACGGAAGGTGAGCGTGGGAATGGCATCGTCCGATGTAATGCCGCCGCGTGACAACCCGGCAATGATCGCCGCCATGCTCTCGTCCGGCGCGATGGTGCCGTCCTCGTTGAGGTCGATGCCCGCACGGGTGAGATCGATCACCATGCCGATATCGGCATCGGGCGGCACCGACGCAAACGTTGCCACGGATTTCTCCAGCCGGTCGCGGAAGCCCACCAGGATGGCGCGGAACTGCTCGTAAGTCAGCGGCTCTGGATTGGGATTCTCGGGCACCGGCAACCGCATCAGCGGCAGCATGAAGGATTGCGGGCTTTCGAAACCATGACGGTGCAGGCCGGTAGCCAGGATCTCCAGTGCGGTGAAGAACTCGCCCGCCCCGGCCGCATAGGCGGACGCCGGGTCTTTTGGCGCGGCGGTCTCCAGCATAGAC